>JAUVON010000099.1 GCA_030599175.1 Desulfobulbaceae bacterium
ATTGGAAACATTGGGTCAAACACCGTAACAGGCCCGTCTTCAGTATTGATTTTTTCAGGAAACTTAAATGGAACTTGAGTTTTGAACAGGCGCACTTTGTTGGAGTTTGGGGATAAGCGGTAGAACTTTGGACCATTCAGTGAGACAAATGACTCCAAATTAACCAGCTTGTCTTCCTGTTCAAAAACTGTTGCCAGACATCCAAGTGTATTGGGGGAAGTAAACATCCCTGCGCAGCCACATGCGCTCTCTTTTGCACCGTCACAATGCGGGGCTGAGTCAGTCCCAAGGAAAAAACGCGAATCTCCTGAAGTTGCTGCAGCCCTCAAAGCCAGGCGGTGCTTCTCACGTTTTGCAACAGGAAGACAGTAATAATGTGGCCTGATTCCCCGGGAAAAAATGGCATTTCTGTTAATAATCAAATGGTGTGTAGTAATTGTTGCCGCCATGTTATTGTCTGAAGCCATCACATAATCAACACCGGTTGCTGTTGTCACATGCTCCATAACAATACGCAGTTCCGGTAAGCGACGACGCAGGGGATCCAGGACTGTATCTATGAATACAGCTTCACGGTCAAAAATATCAACATCATCCCCGGTTACTTCACCATGCACCGATAAGGGCAAACCAATTTCCGCCATCTTTTCAAAAACCGGCATAACGGTTTCCATATCCCGAACTCCACTATCAGAGTTCGTAGTAGCCCCTGCCGGATAAAGTTTTACAGCCTTTATCAGGCCAGAGGATGCACCATCACTAATTTCATCAGGCCTGGTTGCTTCAGTCAGATAAAGTGTCATCAACGGTTCGAAATCATGACTGTCCGGGACTGCTTCTAATATTCTTTGACGATATAAGGCTGCCTGTTCCGGTAGGGTTATTGGTGGAACGAGGTTTGGCATGATGATTGCGCGGCCGAAATCAGCACTGGAAAAGGGCGTCACAGCCCTCAGCATAGAGCCATCACGTAAATGCAGATGCCAATCATCCGGGCGCCTTATGATAAGTTCGGAAATACTCATTTGTGGGACCTCATTAAAGTTTGGCAATACTCCTTTGATGCACTGCTCACCGGCCCCCTCAACCCTATCCCTCCAACACAGCTCCCACCGTACCAAAGAAAAAACGTTGGCCCAGGCGGGCATGCATCAGCGAGGCCTTTTCCAGGCCTGTGCAATGGGATACTCCGATACGCTCAATATTATATTTATCGATGACTTTAAGAGTTTCGTCGAATTGCCGGTCAGTAGAAAATCCCAAATGTGTGCCGCCGATAACAGCAAAGATACGTTCATTTTTCAACTGGGTGATCGCGTAAGTGATAATATTGATCATACCGGCATGGGCGCATCCCAGGACGATTATCAATCCTTTATCAGTTTCGACCACCATCGATAGATCGTCAAGCAAGGGGTCAGGATGAACCTGACGGCCTTCCTCGGATATGAGCGTCATGTTGGCATCGCCTTTTTCAAATGCGCTTTTGCGAGGGATTTCGCCGGTCAGATATACTCCTGAACCAATTTTCACCATGTTGGTGCCCAGTTTAAACCTGGCCCCCAATGACTCCAGATAATTTCGGCGGTACGGTATACCGATATCGCGTGTCACATCATCTTTGGACCAGGTGCGCCGGGCAAATATATCGTTATGTCCGTAAACATCCACCGGCCCTTTCAGTTTAAGAACCGCCGGCAATCCACCGGTGTGGTCGTAATGGCCGTGGCTGATCATGACCGCATCGATGGTTCGAAGATCTTTTTTTAGCGCCAGGGAATTTTGAATAATGGCAAATCCCTGGCCGGTATCGAACAGGTAGTTGCCTTTATCGGTTTCTACAAAGCAGGAAAAACCGTGTTCACCGATGACGTCAAAGGGAACTCCTACCGAATTTTCACATAAAATTGTTAACCGTGCTTTCATTGCTATCACCTTTTTGATAGAAAAAAACGGTAGAGAATAACATCTCCTTCGTCCCTAAAGTCATCCCTCCTGAAAAAAACATATAGGGCCATTAAATATTTGCTTTTCACAGAAACTCAGGGATTAAAATATCATGCAACAAATCATAAGCCAGTTTACTTTTATTGACCATAAGCCAATCTACAACACAATGCTTGATCTATTCAAACTATCTACCTTGAACATTTCTCAGGAATAATTTTCACGTTATGATATGGTCGAAAGATATTGACTTTGACTGGCCAAGTATTTGATTTCCATGTTACCCTTCTCAATGTCTCATTATATGGACAAAATGAACAAAAAGGTATTATGTGGAGAGCTTTTTCCATGTATTTGCAATATGAATTGCCTACTATCGATGGTAACTAAATGTATACTTAAATGTTTCAGGGACAAGCCAGTCAAGGGTCTTGGTCCCGATCTGTGCATAAGGGTAACCAAAGGTATTGATTGGTGCTCCGTATTGGGACGGATTCAGTTGCAAATCACGCCCAACAGCGAGCTTCACCCTGTACTGATCCCAGCTACCCCAGAAATACTCACGGTACTCTTTAGTCTTAGTATCACCCAACCGAAGCTTCTCTTTGAGGATCATCTTGCGAACATCAGCAGGGTCAACCGGAACCCAGTCATAACCAGGAAGATAGAACTCAGCCCAACAGTGCTGCCATTTTGTAATATCCTCTTCTGATTTTTTTCCCTGTCGGATTCCAAATACCTCACGGGCAGGAACACCTGCTGCCCGGGCTAGAGCTACAAAAACGGAGTGAATATCTGTGCACTTGCCCCCTGGTCGTTCCAGCAATGAACAAACATCCCCCGGACCGCAGCCAATAGTTTTGGGGTCACGATACATGTTTTCGCAGGTCCAATCATAAATCGCCTTTGCCTTGTCCAGGATCGTTGTTTTGCCCATAGTAATCTGATCGGCAAGAATTTTCACTTGTCCATCTATGGGACCAAGGCTGGTAGGGGCAAGATACATTTTGTAATCCGCTGGATTCCATGCAGCTTCTTTATCCGGAAAATTCTTACGAATGACCTCTTGACGCACGACATGAAAAGACAGGGTCAACTTGCGGCTTTTTGTCCCTTTGTTCCAGCGTGCATACAGGATAGGAGTCGAATATTTCTGATCTGAATACATTGCTGACTCAGCATAATCACCACTCACTTTAATATTACTGATAACTTGATCTCTATCAGAGAAAGGATAGGGAATCCAGAGCTGCGCCTCTTCGTCTAATGTATGGGCTGACAGGTCAAATTCCATCGTAATAGTACCTGCTGCCTCATTTTTGGCCTGTACACTCATTGGCAGCAATATAAAAACAACTGCAATTGTTAGAATAATTAGTTTTCTTATTTTCATTCTTTCCATCCTGGGATGTTTATTATGTAGCCTCAAATCAGCTTTTTCATTTCTTTTAGCTGAATGGCATGATATATTGGCTTCATCAATATGTCAAATAGGTAATTCCTATATAATTTGCTCTAATTATCGGCCAACCAAATCTATGGAAATCAGAAAACTCGAAGTATTTTGTAAGGTTGTAGAACTAAAAAGCTTTACCAAGGCAGCGGAGAGAGTTCTCCTGTCCCAGCCGACCGTCAGTGAACATATACGCAACCTGGAAAATGAACTCGGTCAAAAATTAATTAACCGACTGGGCAAGGAAATTGAAGCAACCCCTGTGGGAAAGTTGCTCTATGGCTATGCCACCAATATTATACGGATTCAGCAAGAAGCCGTGCAGGCCATTGAGCAGTATAGCGGCGACCTGAAGGGCAAAATAAAGGTAGGTTGCGGGACAATCCCCGGCACTTATATCTTGCCTGAATTTATCAGTCAGTTTCGTGATGAACATCCATCTATAAAGACAATCTTGCGTATTACCAGCTCCCATACCATTGCCCTGGAAGTACTGGCTGGAGAGCTTGAACTTGGATTTGTCGGAGCCAGATGGAAGGAGAAAAAACTAGACTGGACCGAGATGTTTTCCGATGAATTGACCCTTGTCCTGTACCCGGATCATCCTTTGGCTGGGTATAAAGAGGTTTGTCTTGAGGATGTGACAGGCATGCCGTTTATTTTACGTGAACCTGAGTCTGGTACGCGGAAGGTATTTTGCAAGATTCTTGAACAGGAAGGACTCAAAATGAACGACCTGCAAATAGTTGCGGAAATCGGATCCACCGCTGCGGTCAAGGAAGCTGTTAAGGCTGGTATAGGTATATCAATCCTTTCAAAGCGTGCTGTCCAGGATGATGTGAATTGTGGGAGGCTGATAACAATTGGTGTAAAGGATCTTGATCTACGTAGGCCATTTTACTTTATCAAACGAAAAAACAGAGCGCTATCCCCTGTTGCTGCAGCTTTTGTGGACTATCTGTTAAACAGCGTGCAATATTGACCCCTCAAACCAAATATCTTTTGAAACCAGGGGAGTCAAATGTGTGACCTTTCCTCTGCCAACCCTGCCTGATCGTCTCCCCCTTGTTACGCTTAAATCCAAGTAGTCGAACCAAAGTCAGATGTGCAATTACATGTTATTATATTGTTTAGTTGAAGATGAGTTCCATATTATTAATATTTTCATGCATGACGGATAAAAAATCACCCTCTTCAGGTTTGGCAAAGCAGGGTGAGAAAACTTGGCTCTGAATATCCATTTTCTGCAGCTGTCTGACTGACTCCGGCAACGATTCCCCTTCCCAGATCATCCATTTGCCGGAATGCTCTTTGACCAGTTCCTGCAATTGCTTCCATTCTTTTTCACCTGGATCTTCATCCGGCTCCCACATCACCATTTTCAGATTCAGGTTATACTTTCTGACCATGTACTGGTAAATAGGATGAGAGCCGAAAAGGGGGAGTGCCGGTATTTTCGCACTCAAGGCCGTCATCCGGGCATCCAGCTCAAGCAGGTTCTTTTTTAGTGCTTCGAAATTCTTGGAAAAATCATCTTTATAGACAGGAACATTTCGGATCAAAGCTTTGTAAATGGCCTCGGCTTGCAGGATTGCCTGGGAAAAATCGAGCCAGGTTGTGAAGACTGTGCCGCCGTGGGAATGGTCGCCTCCAGGCCCGTGACTGTGAGTGACCTTGGTTTTAATATGAATCAGGTTAGTTTTGAAGGCCTTTGATGTATCAACTGTACGCAGCATCGGCAGACTGACTTTTTTTGTCCATTTTGCGTAACCTGCACCGTTCAGGATTATCAAGTCGGCCTGCTGGTATTTTCTCACTGTTTCTGTATCAGGTATCCAGAAGGCTGGATCAACATTCGGCGGTGCAGGAAAGACAACGTTGACATGTTCGCCCCCGATCCGCTCAGCAAAATAGGTCAGCGGATAGTTGACGGTATAGACGGTAAGTTTATTATCTGCAAAAGCCTGCTGCAATGGCTGGGTAAGCATCAATAATAATACAATTAATACACATCTGATTGACATCGCGAACATATTCTTCTCCCTGGGGAAGTACTAAATAAACAAATTCCTAACCAGCATCTGATCATACTGGAGAACCAGCGCCAGCAAACCTGCGCATACCGTCCCGCTGATCAGCACGATAATAAATATCTCTGCTCCCAGTAATCGGGCAATGGTAGCCCGGCTGCAGCCCAACTTGAAGATGACATCAATCTCTCTCTCTCGCAGGCGTAGTGACAGGGAAAAAACCAAGACCAAGGCTAATAGAGTGGCGGTTCCCACCAGCATGATGACCGCATCAAGCACGTTGCGGATCTTGAAAATATTGGCCATCAGGGTGTTGATCACCTCTTTGGGCCGGACAATCTGGTAGGGAGTTTCTTTCTCCAGGTATCGGCCCTGGAGGATGATGCCGGATTTTTCATCGTAGGGAACAGCCAGCACCGCAGTGAGAGGAAAGTCTGTCTGATCGCCATGCAGATGAAACGAATCAATATTATCCTCCGTTATCTCGGTGTACTGCATGAGCTTGGTATTGGCTGTCACATTGCCTTTTTCCCGCTTGAGGATAACCGAACTGTCAGTTGTTTTGGTTACATCCTTGTGACCGTGACCAAGCCCCTGAATAACCCAGGTCGTCATGATATCAACAAAGACCGCCAGGTCGTCGGCACTGTGGGTAGGTGCCAGCACCCCGGTGATTTTCATTTTCAGCGGATAAACACCGGCAAGATTGAACAGGGTTTCCGGCGAGGAAACAATAAAATCACCTGGAACCAGGTTGAGTTTTATCGCGACCTCGGCTCCGATAACACATTGGCCGATCACGGTGAACATCCCACCTTGAGTAAGCTCAATCTTCCGAAAATCAAAGTAGTCCAGTGAGGTCCCGACTATGGGGAAATCACGAGCTTTGAAGCGGATATACAATGGAATCGGTGCGGCCAGGTCACTGTCCATGACCTGTTCGGCTGCAGCCATGGTAATGGTTTCAGGTACTTCATCGCTAAAGTAGAGTGAATTCATCACCAGATCAAGGGCACTACCCTTGGCACCGATCAGTAACGGGCTTGACTCGGCCCTTAGGACAAGCTGGTGTTCGCTCTCGTTGAGCAGGATTTCCAATGCCAGTGGCAGGGCAGCAATAATGGTGATGCAGCCTATAAGGATGAACGTCCTCACCTTATTGTAGTTCAGGTAGCACCAGGCAAGGTAAAGACTATCCATCACAAGGTCTCTGTCTGTAAAAACTCGTTAAAATTAACCACATTATCGAAATGGGGCAGCAACTCCTGATCATGGGTTACAGCAAGTAACGTTGCATTATGCCTGTCCACATTTTCAAACAACAGTTCAAGGATATGTACCTTATTTTTCGGATCAAGGTTGCCGGTGGCCTCGTCAGCAAGGATAAGCTTTGGTCCTGGCAGTAAGGCACGGCAGATGGCAACCCGTTGTCGTTCGCCATGGGAGAGATCAGTTGGATGCCGGTTGAGCTTGTCAGCTATGCCCATCTGTTCAGCGAGTATGTGAGCCCGTTCCCGTACATCACTGCTCAGGTTGAGAGCTCCGGTTATCCGGTAAGGGTGTAGAATGTTATCCTGAACGTCAAGGTAGTCGAGAAGACCAAAATCCTGAAAGATGAAACCGATATTGGTGATACGAAAATCACGCCTGGCTCTATCATGTTGCGAACTTATTTCAACATTACCTATGCTGACACTTCCTTTTCCTGGAGTGAGAATACCCGCAACCAGGTTCAGCAGGGTGGTCTTGCCTGATCCACTGGGGCCAATAACCGCAACCTTCTCACCTGCTGTAATCGACAAGCTCGGGATGGAAAGATAAAACTCCCCTGAAGGATAGCGAAAGTCTATATCACTTATACGGATCAACCCTCTTCTCCTCCAGTAGTTCGATACCGGTAATCTTCCACGAACCATCTGCTACGGCCAGGGTCAGGATGGCATCATAGACGTTCTGCCGGGTATGGATATGTCCCCAGTGGCCGACTGAGCCGATAGCTGTCCACTTTGTCCGGACATCAAGTCCACCTTTCTGCTTGTTCGAGTATTTCACGTCTGCTTGAAGGACATCAACCTGTTTGACTTTGGCATGGGCGCCACCGGCCTGTTCGATCACCATCGATTTTCTACTCTGCAGGTAGACATCTTTGAGTAGGTCTCCGCTGACGCTGATTGCCAGCTTATCGTAAACATCTTCCTCTTCCCGGAAGTCAAAAGCGCGGTATACGTTTTTCAGCAGGCTGAGGGTTATGGCCTTGGAGTCATCTTCATTTATCCGGCTTGCCCGCGCATTGCTGCCGACTGAAAAATGCCAGCGGGGAAAGAGAGCAACTATGCCTATCACAAGAATCAATAGTATACTGAGCTGCACTTTAACAGGTTGGGATTTTTTGCGACGACTGAAGACCGAGTATGCAAAGGGCAGCAGCAGAACAACACAGGCCAGACTGCCGAGTGGGACAGATACCCCCCGGTGCGTTTCAGCAACCATGATCTTTTCAACCGTGGGGATGGTGTAGGTTTTCAGGTAGTTTGTCCACTTCAGGACATTATCATCAGGGGTAAGGTCATAAGGAAAGGGTCCGGCCGGGTCAGTCATGCGAGCCGTCACTTTCTGGATTCGTTCTGAAAACAAGTCCCACTGGGTCACCACTTCCTGTGGAATGCCATCGGTTAGATAGGTTATGACTATACCGATCATGGCGGTATTAAGGGGTACCCGTTCCGGTATCTCAATAAATCTGCTGCGCAGCATGGACGATTCGACATAGGCGGTACGATCAAGGATGGGTTTGCCCTGCTCACCGTCGATCAGTACCTTTTCCCGATCCATAAAAAATTGGGCAATCTTTTCCCGGACAGGATTGAATTCATTCTCTTCAATGAATATATCTCCCCGCAAGTCAAAATCCATCCAGGTCATCATGTCCTTGACCCGCACCAGGATTTCGTGGCGCACCTCGTAGGGTTCTATGTAGAGGTAGGTGCGTACTCCTGACTGCAGGGTCCGTTTAAGCGCTTTCTTCTCAAAGACGGAATACCAGGGATCTTCCCAGTCAAGGTGCAGGATGTTGTTATTCGTAAGTTGTCGGAAATCAACTAC
>JAUVON010000420.1 GCA_030599175.1 Desulfobulbaceae bacterium
ACCCATAAGTCTTTTCCCCGCATAACAAATGTTCTGATGGTAATACAGAAATCCATATTTCCGGAAAACCCGAAGTAGCCGACAGATCCGGCATAAGCCCCCCGTTTTACAGGTTCAAGTTCATCAATGATCTGCATGGCACGAATTTTAGGTGCACCGCTGACTGTTCCTGCAGGAAAACAGGCAGCCAGCACATCGAACTGATCCATCCCGTCAGCAATCCGGCCGCGAATGGAGGATACTATATGCATAACATGGCTGTATCGCTCAATGAGCAGCAGGTCCTCCACCTCTACCTGTCCTCCCTTTGCCACCCTGCCCACATCATTTCTGCCAAGATCTACAAGCATAAGATGTTCAGCAGTCTCTTTGGAGTCAGCAAGCAGCTCCTTTTCCAGGGCCAGATCCTCCTGGACTGTTTTGCCTCTTCTTCTTGTACCGGCAATTGGTCGAAGCTCAATGCTGTCTCCCTCTTTTCTTACCAGGATTTCAGGGGAAGAACCAATCTGTATAATATCATCAAGCTGTAAATAGAAAAGATACGGGCTCGGGTTGATATGCCTGAGAGCACGGTACAAAACCAGCGGAGACAGTTCGGTAGTTGTGTGAAAACGCTGGGAGAGAACGACCTGGATAATATCACCTGCTCTGATATACTCCTTGGCCCTCTCAACCATAGCATGGTACTGCTTCTCTTCCATATTAGAGGTAAAAACATGAGTGGCGGAGCTGCCACTGCTGCCTTCTTCAGAAAATGAGGCAGGAACAGGACGTCTGATTGTGTCTATAACATTTTCAATCTGCCTGACAGCTTGCCGGTAAAGAAAATCTATCTCCCCCTCGTCACTCCATACCCAGCAGATAACAGTTACTGTCTGTTTCAGATTGTCATAAACCAGCACAATTCTGGGGATCATAAACGATGAGTCAGGAAGAGCGAGGGCTGCCCGATCATCGGGAAGATCCTCCATAAATCGCACCATATCATATCCAAGAAAGCCGACAGCCCCACCGCAAAACCTGGGCAGCATCTCATACTCCGGTACAGCCAGTTCATCGATTAATGTTTTCAGGGCTTGAATCGGATCGCCATGAAAGCTCCTGACATTTCTGGTGTCGTTTTTTATCTCTGTAATTGTGACGCTATCCTCTGTGGATAAAAAAGTAACAAGCGGGTCATAGCCGATAAACGAGTACCTTCCCCATTTTTCACCACCCTCCATGCTCTCAAAGAGAAAGATATGTTTATCTTTCTCTACAACTTTTGCAAAAAGAGTCAAAGGTGTGTCAAGGTCAGCGACTATTTCAGTACATACAGGTATAAGTTTAGATAAGCCCTGTTCATCCCTGAACTTCTGGATGTCCGGGTAATATTTTCTATGGGACATAATCACCCTCTTCGTTATCCCCTAGGAGCCTGTCCGAGACAGACGGGAATGACGGAATAGCAAAAAAAAAGTCATGGAATCGTATGATTCCATGACTTTAATCACATATTTGCATAAAAACACCCCCGTGGGAGGGGCACCAGCCAACCTCAGGCTGCACTCATACCATTCACACGCCTGGTCAAACGGGATATTTTTCTCGAAGCAGTCTTCTTGTGAATAGTACCCTTTGATGCAGTTTTAGCTATAACAGGAATCGCCTTGCTCAGTGCCTCCCGGGCCTCATCGGCTGAACCGGCAACAACAGCCTCATCAATTTTGCGAATTGCTGTTTTCATTTTGCTTTTGTTAATTTTATTACGCAAACGACGAACCTGAGATTGACGATTTCTTTTTTCAGCTGATTTATGATTTGCCACGCACCTTACTCCTTATGTAAATTACTTTATATATTTCAATCGGTAGACCGATTAAAGATCCACCTTACAATTCATACCACAAGTTGGCATTAAATAATTCAAAAAGCTGATAAAGTCAACAAATATTCAATAAAGACTTTTCATAACCCATCACTGATGGAATCGTAAAAACCCAAATCTTTCGCATCCCGTCATTCCCGCGTAGTTATTCCGGGTGAAGTCAAGCAAAATAGCATTGATTTTTTATTTGAATCACCGTGGA
>JAUVON010000428.1 GCA_030599175.1 Desulfobulbaceae bacterium
GAATCCGTTCTTCAGTGCGGAACTCGTACAGATCTTCAGCCGTTGACAATCCCTCAAACTGTTCTGTATTTAGATCCAGACTCTTCTTTACCCGGGAGACAAAACCGAGCTGCTCCCGGGTTGCCTCATCCGAATCAAGAAACATGCAGTCCGTTCGATTCTGCCAGATAGCAGGTTTTTTAAAAGGAGAATCAATATGAGGAGTTATACCTCTGTTGATCTGGTGGGCATACTCGATGATCTTTGATTTCCGGGCCTGGCGAAAAACCTGGGTCAGGCGACAGGAAGCAACCACTCCGGAATGAAGAATATCCCCCAGGACATTGCCCGCCCCCACAGACGGGAGCTGATCAGCATCCCCGATAAAAAGCACCTGACATCCAGGAGGCACTGCTTTCAGCAGTGAGGCGGTAAGTGAGATATCGAGCATGGAACATTCGTCAACTATAAGAAAATCACCTTTAAGAGGTTCCTCCTCATTTTTTTGAAAAGTCCCATTTCTGAACTCGAGCAACCGGTGCAGAGTTTTCGCCTCCCTACCGATAACCTCTCCCATTCTTTGAGCAGCCCTTCCCGTTGGTGCTGCAAGAAGCACCTTCTTTTTCAAAAACTCAAGAAGACGGACAATGACCAGCGTCACGGTGGTCTTGCCGCACCCCGGTCCTCCTGTCAGGACAGCAAACCGATTACAAACCACCGAACGCACAGCATCCATCTGTTCCTCACTGAGGGTGAAAGTTTCGGCTCTGCAGTAATCTGCAATCCACTCCGAGACACCTCTGTATTCCACATCGGCCTCTCTAACCATCATTCCAATTTTGCGGCCAACATATTCTTCATCATAGTAGAGTGATTTTGAGTAGTAACAGAGCTGCTCTCCCTCCTCTGTCAAACTCAGCTTTCTTACCCGTAAGTGATTTTCCCGTTCCATTCTGTTAAGGATTTCCAGAAGCAGTTCCCCAAGCTGAAAGTCCAGCAATTTTTCTACTTCTACTGCAATCTGAGTGACCGTCAAATAGCAGTGCCCTTGTTCCCGGCTTGCCCCCAGCACATGTTTAACAGCAGCCATAAGCCGCTCTTGACTGTCCGGGGCCAGTCCAATACTCAGAGCAACTCTATCCGCTGAGAAAAAACCGATACCGTAAAAATCGTTGGCAAGGCGGTACGGATCTTCACTTACAATCTGAATTGCCTGGTCTCCATACTTCTTATAGATCCTCACCGCAAAAAGCGTTGAGATACCGTGACCCTGCAGAAACATCATCACCTCACGGATCATCCTGTGCTCATACCAGGCCTCTTTGATCATCACCAGTTTCTTTTTGGCGATTCCCGGAACCTCCGTCAGCCGGTCAATATCATTTTCAAAAATATCCAGGGTGATTTCATTAAAGTGATGAACAATTTTTTTTGCAGTCTTGGGACCAACCCCTTTAATCAGGCCGGAGCCAAGATATTTTTCCAGAGCGGCCGCAGATGCAGGCTTTTTCTCAATTGCTTCAGAAGCTTTAAACTGACGACCAAATTGAGGATGGACAGTCCAGGCGCCTTGAAACTCCATGGTAGCTCCGGCATAGACCTTCGTCTGATGAACAGTAACGGTTTCCTGCCGGTCAGGGCTGTTAAAAGGTGCCACCCGGAGCACCGACCAGCCATTGTCAGGGTTGTGATACGTGACTCGCTCAACAATACCCTTCAGCTTTTCAGTGATTATTACCATGGGCTACACACTGTTATCCCCCTCTCTGTCTCAAAGTTAAGATAATCTCCCGCC
>JAUVON010000426.1 GCA_030599175.1 Desulfobulbaceae bacterium
ATGTTCGCTTCAAGTGCAATAATAGTAACTCTCTATTTCGGCGGATACCAGATCCCCTTCCTGTCCACTGGTACCTTAATTAACTATGCCAAGCCGGTGGCCTTTCTTCTTATGCTTGGCCTTCCTGCAGGTATGTATTTCTTCGCCGGCTGGATCAGAAAAAACAACGTCAGTCACTACCAACGGGAAAATGATCCACGGGTCTTTGAGGCCAATATCTACATTAAGGGTTTCTGGGGCCTGGTAATTATCCTTGAACTCATCTTATTTGCTATCCTGTTATGTCAATCAGGAGGAGCCGCTGCACACATATTTGTGGTTCTGCTGCAGATATGTACTTTTCTTATGAAAGTCACAATGATGATTTTTGTATATATCTGGGTTCGCTGGACTCTACCCCGTTTTCGTTATGATCAGCTGCAGAAAATTGGATGGCAGGTGCTTCTACCAGCGGCGCTTCTGAACATCTTCATCACAAGCGCATTTGTCGTGGCGTTGAGCTAAAG
This sequence comes from Desulfobulbaceae bacterium, assembly GCA_030599175.1. Lineage (GTDB taxonomy): Bacteria > Desulfobacterota > Desulfobulbia > Desulfobulbales > Desulfocapsaceae > Desulfomarina. Next base: position 507 of record JAUVON010000426.1, read on the forward strand.
GAGGATGATATGAGTGCTGAAGTCAAAACATTAAAGAGAGAAGGGTCCACGCTTGCCGAAAAGATCTACTTTGTTGAGATTTTTAAAGGTATGGCCACAACCTTTGGCCATTTCTGGAGAAACCTTCTCGACAATTCCAAGCTGTACGTTCGCCACTACCCTGAGGTTGAACCGGAAATCCCGGTCCGGTGGAGGGGACGCCATCGGTTAACCAGCCACGATGACGGTACTGTTAAATGTGTGGCCTGTTTTATGTGTCAGACTAACTGCCCCGCCGAATGCATCTCCATTGAGGCAGGTGAACGGCTGGATGACAAGGCTGAAAAAATGCCGGTGAAGTTCAATATAGATCTATTGGAGTGCATTTACTGCGGCTACTGCGTGGAGGCCTGCCCTCTCGATGCTATCCGTATGGATACGGGGATCTACTCTGTTACAGACAACAACAGGGAATCTTTCGTTCTCGGGCTTGAGCAATTATTACAGACCCCCGGTGCATTCTCCGAAGAAGAATATAAAAAAGGGGGCGCTTGATATTATGTTTGCCGAGTGGTTATTTACCGGATTTTCCATTTTATCTGTGCTTGGCGCCATTGGGCTTGTCGTGTTTCGACACCCTATGAATAGTGCCATGAGCCTGGTGATTACAATGATCTCCCTGGCCGGGTTATATGCACTGCTCTCAGCCAAGCTGATTTTCGCCATCCAGCTTATTGTCTATGCAGGTGCGATCATGTCCCTCATGGTGTTCATCATCATGTTTCTCAACGTTCAGACCGAAGACCTGCCGGAAGAGAAAAGTCGCTTCCTCTATCTCCTTGGCGGCGTGGTGGTTCTTGCACCTGTCTTTTTCTTTCTTAAAAAAGTTGTGCAGAGTCTTCCCGGAAGCGAAGCAACTATCGTTGGTAACGGATTTGGAGGCGTCAAAGAAGTTGGTTTAGTGCTCTTTAAGGATTGGCTCCTTCCCTTTGAAATTGTATCTATTCTCCTGCTGGTGGCCCTTATAGGGGCCGTCCTGCTGGCGGGTAAGAGGAGGATGAGTAAGTGATTCAGGACTATCTTATCTTAAGTATCATTCTCTTTTGCATTGGAATAATCGGTGTCGTTTCCAGACGAAACGTGCTGATTGTATTCATGTCAATAGAACTAATGCTCAATGCGGCTAACCTCGCATTTATCGCCTTCTCCAGGTTTCATGTGAGTATGGACGGTCACGTATTGGCAATGATGGTAATGGCGGTTGCCGCAGCAGAAGCAGCACTGGCTCTTGCAGTTGTAATTCTGCTTCACAGGCATAAAGGCAAACTGGATACCAACGTGTTCAGC
>JAUVON010000064.1 GCA_030599175.1 Desulfobulbaceae bacterium
CTCGGTCTTTATCTGTGAAATCGAGACTGTCTTTTTTTATAATAGATTCGATCTCATAATCCAGAACAACATTAGCCCGCTCTAAAACCCCCTTCGCTTGTGGGTCTCCAACCTGATATTCTGATTTCTGGTCGAAGTAAACCTTGTCGATAGTGCCGCCTGTTGTGTAAATTTTGATTTTCATATCTCAATTATTTAACTCATATAACGTTACGCATCACTGCCACAAAGCATATTCCATCATCTTCTATTTTGCATAAGCCATTCCTGATTATCCTTTAGTACATAGTCAATTATTCCGTAGAATGAAACAAGGGAACCTAACTCAGTTCAGGTGTATATCTGGATCGAGTTTTTTTGTTGTAAATATAGGTGGGGGAAAGAAAAAAGCACTTAACGATGATTTCGCTAAGTGCTTGAGTTTGCTGGCGGAGCGGACGGGACTCGAACCCGCGACCTCCGGCGTGACAGGCCGGCATTCTAACCAACTGAACTACCGCTCCAACAATCTTTACGTCTGTGGTGGGCGGCACAGGGCTTGAACCTGTGACCCTCGGCTTGTAAGGCCGATGCTCTCCCAACTGAGCTAGCCGCCCAACGTATTCGAGACGTGAGGGATTGTTTACCAACTTCCCCCTTCTACGTCAAGCAAAATCAGTTTTTAAATAGCGATTTTCCCTCCGTTGACACCAGGGCATGTTCAAGGACTTCGTCCATATGGTTTACCACATCAATCACCAGTGATTTCTTAATTTTAACGGGAACATCGTTAAGATTCCGTTCATTATCTTTGGGGATCAGCACATGGGTAATATTCCCTCGTTTGGCGGCAAGCAGTTTCTCTGTAAGTCCACCTATGGGAAGCACCCTCCCCCTCAACGTTATTTCTCCAGTCATTGCAAGATTGTGCTTTACCGGTGTCTTAATAAGTGCTGAAACCAGTGTTGTAGCGATAGTAATACCTGCAGATGGGCCATCTTTGGGGATCGCTCCTTCAGGGACATGAATATGAATATCAAGCTTCTGATAAAAATCCTCCTCAAGTCCTAATAAAGCTGCCCTTGACCGCACATAGCTGAGTGCAGCCTGGGCTGATTCCTGCATCACGTCACCCAGTTTTCCGGTAATAATCAATTTTCCGGAACCAGTCATAAGAGTGGCTTCAATCTGCAATAACTCACCCCCTACCTGGGTCCATGCAAGTCCGGTGGTTAGACCGATCTCATCATTCTCTTCCGCTAATCCATATCTGAATTTCGGTGTGCCCAGATATTTTTGTATCGACTGGACACTGATCCTATATTTTTTACTTTTCAGCTTCTTTTTCAATTTGTCGCGGGCGATTTTCCTGCAAAGGGACGCAATTATCCGTTCAAGACTTCGGACACCGGCTTCTTTGGTATAGCGACGTATAATTTCCAGGATTGCGCCACTGGTGAGCTGAATATCATCCTCTTTAAAACCATTTTCCTCAAGCTGCTTGGGAATAAGAAATTGTTCAGCAATCTTCAGCTTATCCTCTTCAGTGTAGCCACTGAGCTCAATAATCTCCATCCTGTCCTGAAGAGGTATCGGGATACCGTGAAGATTATTTGCCGTAGTGATAAAAAATACCTCCGACAGGTCATAATCTATATCCAGATAGTGATCATTAAAAGCAACATTCTGTTCAGGATCAAGCACTTCAAGAAGAGCTGAAGAAGGATCTCCACGAAAATCCATTGACATCTTATCTACTTCGTCAAGACAAAACACAGGGTTGGCAACATTGACCTTCTGCATTGACTGGATTATTTTTCCGGGCATTGCACCAATGTAGGTACGTCTATGTCCCCTTATCTCGGCTTCATCCCTTACTCCACCTAAGGAGAGTCTGGCAAATTTTCTTCCCATTGCACGGGCAATGGATTTACAGACAGAGGTCTTGCCAACCCCGGGAGGTCCGACAAGGCAAAGGATAGGTCCTTTTATTCTCTTTACCTGTGCCTGAACTGCCAGGTATTCGAGAATACGTTCTTTAGGTTTGGCCAGCCCGTAATGATCCTCATCAAGGATCTTCTCAGCTTTGTTTATATCAATTTTTGATTTTGATTTTTTGTGCCAGGGCAGGCTGACGATACAATCTATATAATTTCGAACAACCGTCGTTTCAGCAGACATGGGTGGCATGCTTTTGAGCTTCTTCAGCTCTTTTAATGCCTTTTCCTTAGCAAGAACCGGCATTTTCTTGGAATTAATTGATTCCTCCAGCTCACCCATTTCATCAAGACCATCCTCATTCTGCCCTATCTGGCCTTGGATTTCCCGCACCTTCTCACTAAGATAATAGTCTCGCTGGGTTTTCCCCATACGCATTTTTACCTTAGCGTTGATCTTTTTCTCAAGCTCTGCAAGTTCAATTTCTCGATGGAGAATGTTAAGAACTTTTTCCATACGTAAATTGAGAGGTTCGATCTCCAGGATCGACTGTTTCTCATCACTTTTCAACGGCAGATGTGAACAGATGATGTTGAGCAATTTAAATGGATTTTCAATAGCTTTTACCGAGTTGATCACCTCTTTCGCAATTTTCCGGTCGGTTGCTGCAAATTTTTCGAAAAATTTCCTCAACTCGCGTTCGTACACAGTCAGCTCTTCAATTCCTTCAAAACCATCAATATCTTCTTCCACCTCTGCCTGCAAAAACTTATCGTTCGGCACATAAGAGATAATTTTTGCCCTCGCCTTTCCCTCAACCAGAGCTTTGATCGTTCCATCAGGAAGGCGCAGCAATTGCATGACTGTAGCCAGAGTACCAACACCATGAAGATCATCAGGGTTGGGTTCATCTACCGTAGACTTTTTCTGAGTTACCAGCAGGATGTCCGTCTTTTTTTCCATTGCATCCTCAAGAGCCTGGATAGACAGTTTTCTCCCGACCACAAGTGGTGCAACCATATGAGGAAAAATGACAATGTCCCTCAACGGCATCAATGGGTAAAGTTTCGTCACGAAATCTCCTTAAATATATCATCCGAATAAATCGGAATTTTTAGTACCTTACTCCAAAACCTCTGTCATAAAAAACAAGAAACCAAGGAGTAGATTTTGAAATTATGCTGTTCCATTTATTTTCAAGGTACTTATCCAGCGAGTCTGAAAGTATTCAGACTAGTCGGGTTAAAATCATTGGGAAAGTACCTTCAAAAAATTGTTCTAACAGGCTGTTAGTCTTTTAGGCTGAAGGCTTTTAGGCAAAACAAACTACACAACCCCTAACCCAAACACCTACAGCCTATCTACTTCAAGTATTCTTTATTCAGGCGGTTTTCAACTGAGTCCCGGCACCATTCTGATAAAGAACCACCGGGTATTCTCCATTGGTTATAACCTGTTTATTTATGACACATTCCTGCACATCTTTTTTAGAAGGCAGATCATACATCACATCAAGCATAGCCTCTTCCATAACAGATCGAAGACCACGGGCGCCGGATTTTCTCTTCATTGCCTGCTGTGCAATGGCGACCAGCGAACCTTCAGTGAACCGAAGGCTTATTCCATCAAACTCAAAAAGTTTCTGGTACTGTTTTACAAGGGCATTTTTAGGTTCTTTCAGAATACGAATAAGATCACTTTCGTCCAGCTCGTCCATCGTGGCAATAACCGGCAGCCGGCCGACCAGTTCAGGAATAAGGCCAAACTTCAGCAGATCTTCCGCCTGGACAGAAGCCAGGAGTTCTCCCAGTTTCTTTTTTCCATCGTCCATTACCTTTGCACCAAACCCAATCGACTTTTTCCCCTGCCTACGCTTTACCACTGCATCAAGCCCTACAAACGCACCACCGCATAAGAAAAGAATGTTCGTAGTATCTATCTGAACAAGTTCCTGCTGTGGATGCTTTCTGCCGCCCTTAGGCGGTACCGAAGCAACGGTTCCCTCAATAATTTTCAGCAGAGCCTGCTGCACACCTTCTCCGGAAACATCCCGAGTGAGTGAAGGACTATCTGACTTCCTGGCAATCTTATCAATTTCATCGATGTAAATAATGCCCCGCTGGGCCTTATCCACATCATAGTCAGCTGCCTGCAGAAGATGAACCAGGATATTCTCAACATCGTCACCTACATAACCCGCCTCAGTCAGAGTTGTAGCGTCAGCCATACAGAACGGGACATTCAAAACCTTAGCCAGTGTCTGGGCAATAAGAGTTTTCCCGCAGCCTGTTGGTCCAATCAAAACAATATTTGATTTTTGCAGCTCAACAGAATCATCCTCATCGGGAGCATCGATCCGTTTGTAGTGATTGTGAACTGCGACCGAGAGAACTTTTTTTGCATATGGCTGACCTATAACATAATCTGCGAGATGCGCATTAATCTCCATTGGTTTCAGGCAGATAGTGCCATCATCTTCGGATACTTCATCGCCGGTTCCTTCCTGATCAATAACGATCTCGTTGCAAAGTTCGATGCACTCATCACATATAAAAACATCAGGACCGGCAATAAGCTTTTCAACTTCTTCCTGATTTTTCCCACAGAAGGAACAGTTGCAATCCGCCCCTTTATTATCCATATCATCCATATTAACCTTCCTCACCTAACTCTTCCCGGTTAGTCAGCACCTTATCTATAATACCATATTTCTTTCCTTCCAACGGGCTCATGAAATTATCACGCTCGGTATCAACACTGATCTTCTTTATAGTATGTTTGGTATGGTAGGCTAGAATCCGGTTAAGATCTTCCCTCATACGCAGTATCTCTCTCGCATGAATATCAATATCTGTTGCTTGACCCTGGAATCCTCCCATGGGCTGGTGAATCATTATCCTTGAGTTAGGGAGGGAGTATCTTTTCCCATGGGTACCTGCAGCGAGTAGAAGTGCACCCATGGACGCAGCCTGTCCCATACAGAGTGTGGCAATATCACATTTGATATACTGCATGGTGTCGTAAATGGCTAAGCCTGCTGAGACAGACCCACCTGGGGAGTTAATATAAAAAGTAACATCCTTTTCAGGGTCTTCGGCTTCAAGAAAAAGAAGCTGTGCGACAATCACATTGGAGACATCATCATTTACTCCACTGCCAAGGAAAATAATCCTCTCCTTTAAAAGACGGGAATAAATATCATATGCACGCTCTCCTCGAGGACTTTGCTCAACAACCATTGGCACAAGATTCATAAGTCTCACTCTCCTGGCCCCGTAAAACGGGACTCCATCAATACCCCTCGAGGGGTAGAAAAAACAAATATTTTACCTGCTATTAAAACGACTCGACTGCAACAGGCAATGAGCCATATGCAGTCGTTTTTCTTTACAATCTGCCCTGACGTGCCCGAAGAGGCTCCTCACCGGGTACGCAAACTATAAGTCCTTTCAGGTCAGAAGCAAATGACGATCACTCAGATTTGCTTTCTTCTGCAGCCTTGGCTTCTTCTACGGCTTTACCTTCTTCTTTCTCGCTGGCAGGTGGATCAATAAAGGAGCTCTCTTCTCTCAAAAAGTTAAGAATCTTTTCATTGAGCAGTTCGTTCATAAACGGCAACAGATCGTCTCGGTTCTGAAAGTATTCCTTCACCTTGGCAACTTCCATATTATACTGATCACCGATACGCTTAAATCCACGATCCATGTCTTCATCAGCCACCTTTATCTCTTCCGCTTCCGCAATTTTCTTTAGAATAAAATCACCGCGAACTCTTTTTACGGCCGTTTCTTCGTTCTGTTCAGCAAGCTTTTCTCTGCTGAGTCCAGCAGCCTCGAGGCTCATGCCACTCTGTTCAAACTGCTGTTCAGTCTGCTTGATCATCTGCTCAATTTCAAAGGCAACCAGACGCTTAGGTACGTCAAAGTCATGGTTATCAAGGAGCTTCTGCATAACTCTGTCGGTCATAGTGCCCTGGGCACTTTCTTCTTTTTCCTTACTCCGCCGCGCCAGAATTGAAGCTTTCAATTCATCAAGAGTATTGAATTCCTCGCCTGCATCTTTTGCAAATGCGTCATTAATGTCTGCAAGTATACGCTCTTTAATATCTTTTACAATTATACGAAATTCGATTTTCTTTCCTTTAAGAACAGGGTTCGGATGGGCTTCGGGGAACTCAACCTCATGAGTCGCTTCCGCATCTTTTTTCATACCAATAAGTTTTTCTTCAAACTCTTTTCCCATATTGCCAGAACCGACATCAACAGAGTAATCTTCATTTTTTACCTGCGCCATCGGTTTATCGTTATGATAGCCTTGAAAATCAACAATGACGACATCGCCTTCCTGAACTTCCCTGTCATCGACTGATCTAAGTGCAGCCATACTCTTCTGCATCTCTTCCAGTTCTGCCTTTACTTCTTCCCCGGCAACGACAACATCGACCTTTTCCACCTCCAGTCCCTTATATTGTCCAAGCTCAAATTCGGGCCTGATGTCAACATCAGCTACGAAAGTAAAAGAACCATCATCATTGAAGTTAACACTCTGGACTTCAGGATGAACAACAGGGTCTATGCCCTCTTTCTCAATGGCCTGAAAATAATTATCCTGTACCAGCTTTTCGCTCGTCTCTGCTTCTACCTGTGGTTTAAACTGTTTAACTATAATTGAGCGAGGTACTTTACCGCGACGGAATCCCTTCATTTTGGATTCTCTCTTCAGCTTATCAAACGCCTTATTCAACTTGGGCTGAACATCTTCCTCAGGCAACGTAACTGTGATTTTCCTGGTCAGTCCACTGGTTTCTTCAACATTTACTTCCATCGATTACCATCCTTTTGTTTAGTGCCTTACTCCAGAACTTCTGTCATAAAAAACAAGAACTCCAGGAAGGTCGTTTAAAATTATATCGTTGAACATACTTCCATGGCACTTATCCAAGCATTCTAAATTTCCGATTTATTCGGCTTAGTACCTTAGAAATCTCTCTCGAAGTCTTCGCTTATCTTTTATTTTAAGAAAGAAAATAACAGTGGTGCGAGAGGGGGGAGTCGAACCCCCACACCGCAAGGCGCCAGATCCTAAGTCTGGTGCGTCTACCAGTTCCGCCACCCTCGCGACCATATTTCCATATTCTTTTTTAACATAAAGAGATACCTTATCAGTTCATTTCTTTATGTTTTCCCATCTCTGCACAAGCAAGCTGCATGGATCATTACCAAACCAAGTGGGTACTAAATAATTCACATAAACTGACCAGTCAAGACCGTACTTACTAATATATGGGTTTAAAGTGAAAAAGTTGCTATAAATACCATCTTGCTCAGCTGCTTACCACTCTTTTTCTGTCACTGTCAGTCTCTGACTATTGACGTAGTGGGTGGATAACAGTAAGCAATCTTGCAAATAATTTTAAAATGGCTATTGTGCTGGTGTCAATCTGTGGCACTAGGAGCTTGTCCGAGAATAAGGATTTTTTCTCAAATCGAGGTTTTTCGAAAAAATAAGCACAGTCATATAATTGATATTACGAGCATTATTTTTTCGAAAATATCGAAGAGTTGAGGGGAAATGCATTCTCGGACAGGCTCCTAGAAATTCATTCTATTCAATTAGAGGTCTCTATGAAATATTCTAAAATTTATGCAGCAGGGGTGGCTTGTCTCTTCCTTGCTGCAAGCGCCCATGCTCTCACAGCACCTTCGGAGGGCCAGGACAACAGGATCGAGTGGAAAGTATTACAAAGCTGGCCCACTGAAAGCAAGACAATGGACATGGTCCACTCCTTAGACGGCAAATATGTTTATATCCTCAACGATAAAAACCAGGTTCAAATTTTCAACAGGCAGGGCCAGCTTCAGGGAAGTATTCCGGTTGAAGAAAGTGTCTCTGCCATCGATATAGCTCCCCAGGGGGAAACACTCTATCTCGTTGATAATGTGAAAAACACTTTTAGTGCTGTCTCGGTTTCATTTGTAGTGGATGTGAACACCGCAGACTCTCCTTTCGAAGGTCCAGCCGATGCACCGGTCACAATTGCGGTCTTTACTGACTTTGAATGACCTTACTGTGGCAAAATTCTGCCACTTCTCGAGCAGGTGCTCGAAAAAAATCCGGAAACAGTAAAAATAGTATTTAAAAATATGCCATTGAAATTTCATAAATCAGCTGAACCTGCTGCCCGTGCTGCCCTCGCTGCAGGAGAGCAGGGAAAATTCTGGGAATTTCATGACAAACTTTTCGCTGCAAAAAAATTAAATACCGCTGTTATAAAAGAGATAGCAACAGACCTTGAGCTTGACATGGTGCGTTTTGAAAACGATATGAAGTCCGCCAAAATCAAATCAAAGCTGCAAAAAGATCTGATTGATGCCAAAAAAGCAGGGGTTACAGGTACACCTACAATATTTATTAATGGACGTATTCCCAAACAACGCAGTCTCCAGGGGTTTCAGGCAATTATTGATGATGAGTTGAAAAAAATCAGTGGACAATAATTGGCTGATGATCTCGCAGAAAACTCCATCACCCCGTCATTCCCGCCCAGGCGTGAATGACGGAAGTTTAACAAGAAATCGTTTTTATGACGCCATCAATATTCAAAGATGAACCAACAATCAACCCATAGAGAAATTAATTTCCCGGATAATGAGCATGCAGGCACACTCTATGGTGATCTCAATAAAAATCTTCATATTCTTGAAAAAAGCGCAGGGGTTACTATCAATGCACGAGGAACCGGATTACGCATTGCCGGTCTCCCCCATGAGATAGAACTGGTTGCCAACCTGCTGAACCAGCTTTATGAACTTGTCTCTAAAGGATATCCTCTCTACAGCTCCGACCTCGCCTTTGGCCTGAAGATTCTCGAAGCCTCTCCTAAAGCAAAGCTGAACCGAATCTTCCTCGACAAAGTTTTTGTCACTACTCAAAACCGGGTTATTTCACCAAAAACTGAAAATCAGAAATATTATATCGAGGCAATTAGAAATCATGATATCGTCTTCGGAATCGGGCCAGCCGGAACCGGCAAGACATATCTTGCAGTCGCCATGGCTGTATCTGCTCTGGTAAATGAGCAGGTACGTTCGATAATACTTACCCGTCCAGCGGTTGAAGCCGGTGAGAAGCTTGGCTTTCTCCCCGGTGATGTTGCCCAGAAAGTAAATCCTTATCTCCGGCCTCTCCACGATGCGCTCAATGATATGCTGGGCTCTGAAAAATCCTCGGATCTAATCGAACGTGAGGTGATTGAAATTGCACCCTTAGCATTTATGCGAGGTCGAACTCTGAGCAATGCCTTTATTATTCTGGATGAAGCACAAAATACAACCAGAGAGCAGATGAAAATGTTTCTCACCAGAATAGGCTTTGACTCAATGGCGGTGATTACCGGTGACATCACCCAGGTTGATCTGCCGAACAAACATCACTCGGGGCTGCTCCAGGCAAAAAAACTGCTAAACAAAATTGACGGCATAAGATTTTGTGATTTTTCCATAACAGACATTGTTCGTCATCCACTTGTGCAGAAAATAATTAACGCATACGATACACATTAACCTCAACACACCTGGATACCGTGCCAACTGACCTGACCAGCCAGTATACTTATGCTAAAGGAGCTGTTAACCGGAAGCGTATAAAAAACCTTTCCAACTGGCTGCTTAATCAATGTGGTGTGAAAGAGTACACTGTCTCTATTTTGCTGGTTGATGATAAAAAGATATGCCAACTCAACAATCAGTACAGGCAAAAGAATCAACCAACCAACGTGCTCTCTTTTCCTTTTGCAGAAGGCGCAGATCGCTCCCTTTTGTCTTTACCTGTAAGAGAACTAGGTGATATCGTCATCTCTGTGGACACAGCCTTTCGGGAATCCATAGAGTACAGACAGAATTTTCACGATCGAATTGCGTGGCTGCTCATCCACGGTTTGCTGCACCTGCTCGGCTATGATCATGAAAAATCAACTGAACAGGCCCAAAAGATGTCCGATAAAGAAAACGAGTTACTCAACAAGCTGCATTTTCATAGGAGAACAATGATGACAAAACTTGCAATCAATGTGGATCATGTTGCAACTATTCGACAAGCTAGAGGAATTAATGAACCTGATCCAGTTGCAGCGGCCGCTATCTGCGAACTAGCTGGAGCATCCGGAATTGTTGTTCACTTACGTGAAGACCGGCGACACATGCAGGACCGAGATATCTATCTACTTCGCCAGACCGTGAAAACTACACTCAACCTGGAGATGGGTGCAAATAAGGAGATTATCAAAATTGCCCTTGACCTCAAACCTGACATTGTCACCCTGGTCCCTGAAAATCGCCAGGAACTGACTACAGAAGGTGGTCTCGATGTCATTTCACAAAAGAAAAAAATAGCAAAAGTTATAGATAAGATGGAAAAAAGGGGTATTCCTGTTTCGATTTTCAGTGACCCCGACCCCAGGCAACTAAAAGCAGTAAGTGAGATAGGAGCAACTTTTGTTGAACTCCATACGGGGAGGTATTGTGAAGCTGCAAGTGAGGATGCCCTGGAGCACGAGTTTCAACTGATTGCTACTGCAGCAGAAGAGGCTCACCAGCTAGGTTTACGTGTTTTCGCCGGCCATGGACTTGATTATCAAAACACAGCGCCCATCGCTGCTCTCGATATGATAGAAGAACTTTCAATTGGCCATGCAATAATCTCAAGAGCTGTTTTTACCGGACTGGATCAAGCCGTTAAAGAAATGGCGGCGATCATCAACCAGGCTTCTCTTTCATTTTAACGGCAATTATTTATGGAATGATAAATCCGTCTATATTTCTTGTATATCTGATAATATCTGCTGAAACAAGAGCTTCTGCTATTGGAGATTGACAAGAATAATTCTGATGTGGTAAAAACAACCGAGTTGCCTGGATGGTGGAATTGGTAGACACCCGAGACTTAAAATCTCGTGA
>JAUVON010000207.1 GCA_030599175.1 Desulfobulbaceae bacterium
ATCCTATACCCTTTTTTCAATAGGTATCGGCCTGACTATTCCTGTCTGGTTGAACTTTCTGGTACGTATTTTCTCAGAAAGAAAAACAGTACCGGCCCTGGGCTATATGATGCTCGCTCAGAACATCGGCAAGGTTATTGCCAGTTTTTTTATTCTTAAGATTGTGAGTAAGTACTCTTTTTCCCAGGGGGCATCGGCTTATATTTTTATTGTGACAGGTTTACTCTTTATCGTTGGAACACTTTTTTTCCTTGTCACTAAGGAACTGGCAGATCCTGATGATCCCGAGCCGGATACACTTACATTCCTAAACCACAGTAAGAAATCATTTTATGAGATTATCAAAAATCGAAGATTTCTTGTTTATTTGGTTGCAGATCTCGATTTTTATGTTGTTATCACCGTATTGTCCTTTTACGCCAACTATGCCACCGAGTTTTTTGAGGTGCCGGTTGCAGTAGCTGCAGGTCTTTTTGTCACCTGTATTTATGCAGGGTCCATCACTGTAAACGTTTTCCTTGGGGCGATGAACCTGCTGGGGCTCAAACAGAAGTTTGTGTTGTCAAAATGCATCAGTTTTCTGTCCCTCGTACTCCTTACTTTTTACCCCGGTTACTGGTCATTTTTTCTTATCAGTTATATGCTGGGTTTTGTTCGGGCAATACGAAATATGGTGTATGCACCTTCGGTTAAAAAGTTTTCCGGTAAAACAGATGCAACCAGCTATTTTGCCCTGGCACCAATTCTCACTATTCCCGTTGCGTCAGGTTTCCCTCTTGCGTTTGGCAAGATGCTTGACTACCTGTCGTTCATGCAAGATGATGCATACAGAGTACTCTTTGCTTTTTCTGCATTGTTTATTCTGGTGACGCTCTATTTCAGTGTTAAAACTGATTATGAAATCGCACAATAAATTGGCTTGAAGTGAAAATTTGGGTAGATGCAGACGCTTGTTTTGTGGTGGTTAAAGAAATTTCATTCAGGTAGCGTAATGATAATCTTGATGGCGTCGTAAAAACCTTCATCCATGGGATGAGGAGCGAAGAAGGCAGGTCAATATAAATTCCTATTGGCTTGTAAACGTGGACGTTGCTGCAAATGGCGCCTCCGCTCAAGAGATTCTTCAGGTATTGATTTATGTTGCGATTTCTTACTGCCAAGCAAATCAGAGGTTTTAAAAAAACAGTACCAGTCATCTCGTTTGACCGGATTACTTCTTTTTTTGTACAAACCCTTACCAAAAAAATCAGCAGCGACAAAAGCCAGGCGGCAAATGCTGACTAGACCAACAGATGCGGCAAAGATTGTGATGGGTTCCATGATGTTTCTCCTTTTGCTCTGAAAGTTAAATGATTTTTCTCATGAATAGATGTTATCAGTCCTGCGTTAGTAATTTAAGCGGGAGCAGTTCAGGTCATAGACCGGCACCTGTGGACGCTCCTGGTTGGCACGAAGGCTTTCCTGGTCAGGCTTGGTGAGCACGTAGCGAATGCCGACATCCTCGGCACTGAGTCGGGCAACCACTTCTTCCGGATCTGCAATTTCCATGATGTGTTTCATGTTCACGCCTTGAGACTCAGCTTGCAGTGTAAAATTCGCGGCACTTAAACGTGCCCTCTCCTGGAAGCGGTTACTTTCCCTCTCTCTACGTTTCCCGGAAAACTGCAAGGGACTATCAGTCACATCCAAGGCAATGATTTCACAATCGAGTCGCTGAGCCATTTTCAGGGCATAATCCGTAACTTGAGCTAGGTAATCACCATCCTGTACCACGAGTATTTTGGTGCTGGCATTTTTCTGTGCCAACATTTGTTCAAGAGCGCTGGCGGCGGCTGTTTGATTTCCTGCAGCCATTTCTCCCATAGCAATATTTTTCTTCTTTATTTTAGTTACGTTCACTTCTTCATTCTTTTTCCTTCCCAGGTGCATCCAATCAATAAATCCCATGACATTCTCCTTATGAAATACGTTATGAGTTTTGGTGTGAAAATAGGTTGCTGGTTTCTTTTCTTAAAAATGCACAGAATATGCCATATAGAAAAATTTAATTTAAATACCATGAAAACAGATACTTAACCATTTTATTCCCTGCTAGGGAGATAATGATGACAGGTGATCGGCTCAGCTGGTGTTGCTTGTTGTAACGTTCAGGAAGGATATCCAACAAGAGAGGGTTTTCTGCAATGATCTATACTCTTCTTACCCATTGAAATTACTATAGTTTAAATATTTGGATGTCTTAAAGAGCGAACAATGTTACAGAATGAAACTGTGTTACAATATTCAACGAAAAGAGGGATATGAATTTGAAAGGGAGCTAACCCGACAAGGCGGAATTTTCTTTAGAGTCACTGGATAAGTGCCTCGAAGGTCTCTCTACGTTCGCTATCTGTTGCAGGAATCAACCAATCGAGTTTAATAGCAGTTCAGTTTTGCTTGATTTTTATTACAGCTTTATTGAGTAAGGCACTAATGTACAGCCTGATTTCCGAATACAAATCAAGCAGCATCATATAGCAGATGACCAATGGCATCCTGGAGATGATCCACCAGCACAATGTCAATATGCTCAGTGACATCATCGGGCAATGACTCAACATCCTCTTTATTCAGTAGAGGCAGCACCACCTTTCGGCATCCAGCTCTTGACGCGGCAAGGAGCTTTTCGCGGATACCACCCACAGCCAAGATATTGCTGCTGAGGGTCATCTCGCCGGTGACAGAGACATCACGTTTTATCGGACGGTTGGTGAGCAGGGATATCAGGGCCAGAGCTATGGCCAACCCGGCAGAAGGTCCATCCTTGGACACAGCACCGGCTGGCAGATGGATATGAATATCGGAATGATCATAGAAATCCTCTGCAATACCAAGAGATACTGCATTGCTTCTGATATAGCTCAAAGCGATCTGCGCTGACTCACGCAACACCTCACCCAGTGAACCAGTGAGGATAAGGTTGGTATGGCCCTGCATCCGCAGTGACTCGATAAACATAATTTCTCCACCGAAACGGGTCCAGACAAGGCTGGTAACCACGCCGATTTGGTCTTGGCCCTCGGCCGCTTCCTGCCTGTATTTTCGCGGACCGAGAAAGGCAACCAGCATCTCCTCATTAATCTCCACAGATTCCCTGGTTCTATTCTGCTCTTTTATGCTCTGCAGGGCCAGTTTGCGACAGAGGGTACCGATTTCACGATTCAGACCGCGTACTCCGGATTCTCTGGTATAACCGGTAATGAGTCGATCAATGGTTTGCTCGGAGATTTGGGGTGGACTGCCTGTCAGGCCGTTATCTACAAGTTGGCGGGGCAATAATTTCTTTTGGGCAATAACCCTTTTCTCCTGCAAGGTATAACTGGAAAAGTCGATAATCTCGAGCCGGTCAAGCAGTGGGGCGGGCAGTTTGTCTAAGTCATTGGCAGTGGCTATGAACATGACTGCGGAGAGATCAAAAGGAATCTCCAGATAATGATCAATGAATTTGGCGTTTTGCTCCGGGTCGAGAACTTCGAGAAGTACGGAAGCCGGGTCACCACGGAAATCCTGGCCAATCTTGTCAATTTCATCGAGCAGGATACAGGGGTTGATCGTTCCGGCCCGTTTAATTTCGTTTATAATACGGCCGGGCATGGCCCCGGCATAGGTACGCCGATGGCCTCGAATCTCTGCTTCGTCACGCAGACCAGCCATGGAAATCCTGACAAAATTTCGTCCCAGGGAGGCGGCTACTGCATGGCCGATGGAGGTCTTGCCGGTGCCTGGAGGGCCACTGAAACAAAGGATTGGCCCATTGGAAAGTTCTAATTTCCCCTGTCTGGCCAGGGCATCCTCCACCGTTTGCTTCAATTCCTCAAGCTGTACCGGTTTGGCCAGGTAATGAGTAGCACCCTTGCGAAGGGCATCCACTGCCGTGGACATGGTGGCATAACCGGTGACCATTATAATATCAGTATCCGGGGAGTACTTTGCTGCTTTTTCAATGAGAGTCAGACCGTCCATCTGGTCCATTTTTAAATCGGTGATTATCAGGTCAAAAGGTTGGAGCGTTTCGACCTTCTGCAGGGCTTCAATACCATTAATCGCCCCTTCGACAATATAATCCAAACCAGCAAAATAATGGAGCAGATTGGTGCGAGCTATATCCTCATCATCGACGACAAGAATGCGGTACTGCTGTTTGCTCTTCAGCGTCTTAACTGCCAGATATTCCAGCACTCTGGTTTTGACGCTTGGCAGACCATAATGCTGTTGGTTTAGAATGGACTCAGCCCGGGAGAGATCAAGATTATCCCTGGTTTCGCTGAACCATGGTAAGGAGAGCAGGGTCTCGATATAATTGATACCGATCGAAAATTCCGCCGCAATAGGATCAATTTTACCCAACCGATCAAGTTCTGAACTTACCTGGTTTGCAACCTGTTCCGGCAGATCCGTACTGTTGACCTTCAGCTTCAAGTCACTCAGGTGTCGATTGGGAATGACGCCACTGTCAATGGTGATACTTTCCGGCTCTCTTTTTTTATTGAAAAAACTCATTATATTGTTGGGGGTTAAGTTTCGTCATTGATTTCAGAATTTAAGGCTGCTGCCGTGCTTCATTAGAACCACACACAGTATAAAAAGAATGTCAAAAGAGTCGACTGTTAATAAAAATATGGACAAAGATAGATGCTGCATACCCCAAAGCAATAACAGGCATTCATTTCATATGGGCACCGAAGGTATAGACCCCGCGGTCAAGTCAATGGCGGCCTCTCCACCGTGCCCGGACGAGGCAAGGACAGCATGAGCTGATCCGCAGACCAAAACAATACAAAGAGGAATAATTTGTTTCATCATCATTACCTTTTTTTGTTGTAACAGCTGATATATATGCCGCCAAAATCAATGTTTCCGCTGACTCAACCAACATAAAAAAATCAGGATTCCTGATCAATTTCAAATCCCGAAGAAGATTGAAATAGCCGCCATCATCACCACCAGATAGAGGATGGTCATACCGCTGCCGGCCCGGAAATAATCGAGAGTTTTGTAGCCTCCCGGCCGCATGATCAAGGCGTTTACCTGGTGAGTTGGCAACACAAAGGTATTGGAGCAGGCTACAGCCACTACCATCGCGGCAACACGGGGGTCTACCCCGGCGGTACCGGCCATGTTCATTGCCAGAGGCACCATAAGTACAGTGGCTCCGACATTGGAGGCCACCAGGGTAAAGAACGAGGTGAGGATAGCAATGACTGTAAGCAGGATCAGAGGTGATACCGTACCCATCGTCCCCATAATGGTCTCGGCTATCAGTTTGGCAGCACCTGTTTTTTCAAAAGCAATACCCAAAGGGATTAATCCACCGAGTAGAAAAACAGTCATCCAGTCCACCGACTCATAGGCTTCGTCAATGGAAAGCACCTTGCTCAAAACCATGGCCATTGCGCCGGAGAGCAGGGCAATAGAGAGTTGAACATGGA
>JAUVON010000120.1 GCA_030599175.1 Desulfobulbaceae bacterium
GACAGGGCAAAGATCAACGACATTTACGGCATATCGGTTATCAAGGGGTCTGCCGGGGAAGATTGCAACCCTTGCCGTGTCTGTCCGGTTGACTATACCAAGCTCTCCGGTCTTGGTGATCTGTCGGCAAAAGCGTACACATCTGCCGCACAGGACACATCGTTCCTGGTCATGAATGACGCCGCAGCCAAAATCCATTTTTTTGGATTTGGTTACCTGGGGTACCGTCATGCGGCTTTTCTGGCCGTCATAAGTCATGTAGTAATCCTGCAGAGAGCACTCTCCAGCCTGATCGCAGACAGGGCAATCTATAGGGTGGTTTATAAGTTGAAATTCGAGTACATCATGCTGGATCTTTTTAATATGGTCAGCGTCAAGCAGTACCTTCATGCCCTCAGCGGCAGGGGTTTTACATGCCGCGACAAGGGGAGGACCACCCTCTTCAAGGCCGACAAGGCACATTCTGCAGTTGCCGTCTGCACCAAGTGCAGGATGGTAGCAGAGGTGGGGGATTTCAATACCCACTGCACCGATGGCATCAATCAGGTTTTTGCCTGCCTCAACTTCAACTTCGTTTCCATTTACATAAAGTTTAATCATTTCAGCCATGGGGTGACCTTATTCCTGGTTCGCTGCTGCTGTAGATGCACCTTCCGAAACATACGCATCAAATTCGTGCCTGAACTTAGTGAGATAACTGCGTACCGGCATGGTACAAGCGGCTGACAGAACACAGACTGTTTTCATCTCTATATTGTCACAAAGTTCCGATAGAAGATCGATATCTGACATTTCGCCCTCACCGCGGACGACTTTTTTAATAATTTTTAACATCCATCCCAACCCCTCACGACATGGGGTGCATTGCCCACAGGATTCGTGATGATAGAAATAGATCAGGTTTTCAACAAGCTTGACCATATCGACAGTTTCGTCGAGAACAACAATGCCGCCCGAGCCAAACATAGTTTTATGCTCGGCCATGGATTCATAGTCAAGAGTGACTGTTTTAGCTTCTTCAGGGGTTAGTACAGGTGTGGAGCTCCCACCGGGAATGACGCCTTTTAATTTTCTGCCCTTCCAGACACCTCCGGCAACTTTTTCGACTACCTCCAGTAAGGGTAATCCCAGAGGTAATTCATACATGCCGGGTTTTTCAACATGGCCTGAAATACCGAAAAGGTGAGTTCCTGAACTTTTTTCTGTGCCGTAAGCCTTATATGCTTCGGCACCTTTTTCCAGGATGAAAGGCAAAGAGGCAATGGACTGGACATTGTTTATGATAGTCGGGCAACCGTAAAGACCTGAAACAGCAGGGAAAGGTGGCTTGGCCCTGGGTTGACCTTTTTTTCCTTCGATCGATTCCAGCAGCCCCGTTTCCTCGCCGCATACATATGCCCCGGCTCCGCGATGAACGGTGACCTCAAGTTTGAAATCGTGCCCTGCAACAGTTTTGCCGAGGTAGCCGGCCTCGTAAGCCTCATCAATGGCGGCCTGCAGTGCTTTTACCTGGCTGGTATATTCCCCTCGAATATATATGTAGGTGTCATGGGATCCGATGGCGTAGCTGCAAATGATGATGCCTTCTATCATCATATGCGGATCCTTGACGAGTATGTAACGATCCTTAAAAGTTGCCGGTTCAGATTCATCGGAGTTGACTGCAAGGTAGACAGGTTTACCGGTGCCTTTAGGTAGAAATCCCCACTTTACTCCGGCAGGAAATCCCGCACCGCCGCGGCCCCGCAAGCCACTGTTCTTTACTTCCTCGATAACCTCTTCGGGTTTCATGGCAAAGAGCTTGTCGATGGTTGCATAGGCACCGTGCTGTTTTGCAATTTCGAGTTTGTGACTATCCTCTATATCGAACTTTGCGCTGAGAATTTTTACTTCCATGTCTGTACGCTCTCCTTAATTCAGCTCGGCCAGCAGTGCTTTCAGCTTTTCCACATCCATCTCTTCGTGAAATTCGCCATTAATCTGGACAACCGGAGCTGTACCGCAGTGTCCCAAACATTCAACTTCTTCGAGGCTGAACTTGCCGTCTTCACTCTTCTGACCGGGTTCAATGCCGATTTCATCTTTCAGGTAATCAACAATTGCCTGCTTATCCCGTAACCAGCAGGAAAGAGTGCGGCATACGCAGATATGATATTTACCCATCGGATGAAGATGGTACATGGTGTAAAACGTCGCACATTCAAAAACTTTGCTGGCAAAGGTTCCTATGCGGTCAGCGATGTAGGCGATCGCCTCAGCACTGATCCAGCCTTCCTGTTCCTGGGTAAGCCACAGGGCAGGAAGAATCATTGACTCCCTTTCCGGATAGCGTTTTATAAGACGCTCAAATTCAGTGTCCCTTTCCTGGTCGAATTTGAATGGTTCTCCAGTAGATATCAGTTGTGAACGGTCGCTCATCTGTCCAACTCCCCGCCGATTATATTGATGCTTCCCAGGTTGATAACTGCGTCCGCAATCATGTTTCCTTCAACCATTTTATGGAAACCACCCATTATGTAGAAACAGGGTGGCCGTACTTTGAGTTTGTATGGTCGTCCTGATCCGTCTGAAACAAAATGAAATCCCAGTTCACCGTTCGCCGCTTCATAAGAATCGTACCACTCTCCGGCAGGCGTTTTGACACCCTCAAATATCAGCTTGAAGTGGTTGGCCAATCCCTCGATATTGTTATAAACATCGGCTTTTGGCGGCAGTACAACCTGTGAATCTTCTATAAAAACAGAACCTTCAGGAATAAACTTCATTGCCTGGCGGATGATGCGGATGGATTGAAACATCTCCTCGAATCGAATCATGATTCTATCGTAAATATCACCCTCGCTCCCCACCGGGATTTCAAAGTCAAATGATTCGTAGTTGTAATATGGAGCATCCTTTCGAAGATCAAAGGGAACGCCGCTGGCTCTCAGGGTCGGGCCGGTAAATCCGTACGAAAGTGCATCTTCAGCTGACAACACACAGACACCTTTGGTGCGGTCGTGCACTATGCGATTTTTGAGAACCAGCTTTATGGAATCTCCAATACCTTTTTCGATATCTCTCAGGTGGAGTTCAAGATCAGATTCCCATCCTTCATAAAAATCACGATACATGCCACCGATTCGGGTAAATGAACTGGTAAGGCGTGCACCTGTCAACCGACTGATAAAATCGTATGCGGCTTCCTTTTCATTGTACAGGTACCAGTAGTTGGTCAAACCGCCCATATCAACCATATTAGCAGCAATACAGACCAGATGATCAAGGACACGGTAAAATTCGCTCAGTACAACTCGCATGAACTGGGCCCGTTCTGTAATCTCTACCCCAAGCCAGGACTCAACCGCCTTGACATAGGCGATATTGTTCATCATGGACGAACAGTAGTTCAGCCTGTCGGTCAGTGGGATAATCTGGTTATAGGTCAGGTTCTCAGATGTTTTTTCAAATCCTCTGTGCAGATAGCCGATCTCATTGACATTGGCCATGATGGTTTCACCATCAAGCGCTGTCAGAAGGCGGATTGCGCCATGGGTTGCCGGATGGGAAGGACCGAGGTTGAGAAACATTATTTCTGTGTTGATATCCTTCATGGTACTTTCTGCAACACCATTGTTGGCAAGGCGTGCCCTTATCTCTTTCTCAAGGCTGTCGTTTCCGATGCAAACCTGTCCTTTGCGGATATCATAATCTTTGCGCAGAGGGTGCCCTTCAAACTGATAGTGGTTAAGGATCCTCCGCAGGTCAGGGTGATTCTGGAAGTTTATGCCATACTGATCCCAGACCTCTCTTTCTCCCCAGAGTGCAGAGCCAAAGAGATGGGTTGCTGTCGGTATCCCCTTTTCCGGGTCAGCCACAGGTGTACGCACCTGAACAAGCAGATTGTCCTGCCAGTTTCGAACTGTATAGACCACATAAAACCGTGCGTCTTTCGTCTCCGGATAGTCTCTATAATCAATCCCGGTAACATCAAGAAGTAAGCCGCAGTTAAATGCGGGATCATTCTTTAAACCGGCAAGAGTGCTTTCCAGTTTGTCAGGCTGTACGTCGATTACCACAGAATCCAGAACAGCTTTGCAGGTCGCGTCCGGAAATGCGGCTTGGAAATTTTCTAGCGCCGTCGCATTCATATCAGTCGAGGATCCCTTTAAATTCTTTATGGCGATCTACAAGTACGCTTTCGCCTCTAATCTGATCCTGAATCTTCATCAGAGCATCCAGGATTGCCTCGGGTCGTGGTGGGCAACCGGAGATGTAAACATCGACGGGGATAATGGTGTCAATTCCCTGTACGGTGCAGTAATTATCGTAAATACCACCAGAACTTGCGCAGGCACCTATTGCAATAACCCATTTAGGTTCAGGCATCTGTTCATAAATTCGCTTAAGAATCGGAGCCTGTTTGTAACTGACAGTGCCGCAAACAAGTAAAAGATCAGCCTGACGTGGCGAAAACCTGACTACTTCTGCGCCATATCGGGAGATATCGTGGAGACTCGCTGCTGTACTCATGAATTCTATTGCGCAGCAGGCTGTTCCATAGACGAATGGCCACAGTGAATTTTCCCTGCCCCAGTTGACAATATAGTCAAGTGTGCTGGTCATTACATTGTCGCCTAGCTTTGCTTCCAGTCCTAACGCCAATTGAGCACCCCTTTCTTTAAAATATAGATAAGTCCGGTGAGAAGCAGCAGCATGAACACGACCATTTCAATAAATCCGAACCAACCAAGTTCACGTAAAGAGACTGCCCACGGGAACATAAAAACCGTTTCAATATCAAATATCAGGAACAGAATAGCGAGCAGGTAAAACTTAACGCTGAACTTCTGGTCAACCGCCCCGATAATGGAGCCGATCCCGCTTTCATACGCTTCGTTTTTTGCTTTTCCCTTGGATCGCGGTCCTAAAAATGCTGTCATAGCCATCATTATGGGAACAAGGGCGGCAATACCGATCAGAGTTATTGCCGAAAGAGCCAGTTCAGTTGACATCACCATCTCCTGCCGTTTTTTTCTACTATGTGGTATGCAGCCGGAATACCACCGGCGCTGACCATAAAAATGAACACTCATTCATTAACAGGCCGCAATATTCTGTGTCAAGGAATTAATTAGATTTCAAGAGGTATACGGTCTTTAAGTGTTTGATTAAATAGTGATAGTTTGGTCAGATTCTGGAACAATTAGCAGGTATTCATAAATCTGAACAAAATAATCAGATTTAGTTATACCCGGAACCACAGGAGGGTCGGGGGGGGAATAGACAATCCTGTCAGTTTCCTGACAGGATTGTTTATTGAAACGATGATAATGTATAGATTTTTTACCTCAAAACTACCAGCCGAACGTCAGATAGTCATGGATAGAATCGGCAGCCTCTCTGCCGGCACCCATGGCCAGGATAACAGTAGCAGCACCGGTAACAATATCACCACCGGCCCAGACTCCTTTTTTGGTGGTTTTACCGGTTGCCTCATTGGTGATAACATTGCCCCACTTATTCAGTGCCATATCAGGAGTATCACTGGTCAGCAGTGGATTTGACGCAGAGCCTACTGCAACGATACAGAGATCACATTCCATCTCGAACTCTGAGCCTTCGATAGCTACCGGTCGACGTCTGCCGGAATCGTCGGGTTCACCAAGCTCCATGCGCAGGCACTCCATACCGGTAAGACGGCCTTTGTCATCACCGCGATACTGGGTAGGGTTGGTGAGGAGAAATAATTCAATTCCTTCCTCTTCAGCATGATGAATCTCTGCATTGCGAGCCGGCATCTCTTCCCGGGAACGACGATAAACAATTTTTACACTATCGGCGCCAAGGCGCATTGCAGTACGAGCCGAGTCCATTGCAACATTACCAGCACCGAGGACGACTACGTTTTTGCCAATGGGAATAGGAGTGTCTACCTCAGGATAGAGATATGCTTTCATGAGATTTGCCCGGGTCAGATACTCGTTGGCTGAAAGTATACCAATATAGTTTTCTCCAGGAAGATTCATAAAACGGGGCAGGCCGGCACCTACTCCAACGTACACAGCGTCGAAGCCCTGTTCGAATAATTCATCTATGGTGATGGTTCTGCCAATGACGGCATTACACTCTACCTTGGCACCCTGGCGCTCCAGGAAATTAACCTCCTGGGCAACGATATCTTTAGGCAGACGGAACTCAGGAATACCATAGACCAGTACACCGCCTGGCTTATGGAAAGCTTCGTAAATTGTAACATCGTGCCCTTTTACAATAAGATCTCCGGTAACCGTAAGTCCTGAAGGACCAGCTCCGACCACAGCAACTTTTTTCCCTGTGAGTTCAGCTCTCGGGGGTAATTCTCCTGTACCATACTCTCTCTCATAGTCAGCACAGAAACGCTCAAGGTTGCCAATAGCAACAGGTTCACCTTTTTTACCGACAACACATAATCCTTCACACTGAATTTCCTGAGGACAGACTCGCCCGCAAACGGCAGGGAGAGCATTCTTGCCCCAGAGGTTTCGAATTGCTGCTGTCATATCGCCCTGGGCAATAAGGTCTATAAAGCCGGGAATATCAACCTCGACAGGGCAACCTGCCACGCAACCGGGCTTTTTGCACTGCAGGCACCTGGAGGCTTCTTCCTGTGCCATTTTCATGGTGTAGCCGGTGGGAACTTCAAGGAAATTACGTGCCCTTATCTGTGGTTCCTGCTCGGGCATAGCCACTCTGGGGGTTTTAGTTTTCTTTGCTGCCATAGTATCCTCCGTAGAAATGATGTCCACGTTTATAAATAGATGATTCTTTGTCTACCAGTAAGTGATGTCTTTACAGGCTCTGCACGGGTGGTAAGGCACCTTTTTTGAAGGCCAGGCAGAGAGAACGGTTATTTGGCATCACGGATTGTGCAGTAGTCCTGGTAGCATTTCTTCTCTTCTGAGAGGTATGAATTCAGCCGGAGCATGAGTTCATCGTAGTCGACTTTATGAGCGTCAAATTCGGGGCCGTCTACACAAGCAAATTTTGTCTCACCATCAACGGTCACACGGCAGCAGCCACACATTCCGGTGCCATCAACCATGATCGGGTTGAGACTGACCAGGGTTTCTACGTTATACCCCTTGGTGATGTTGCTCACGGCCTTCATCATCGGAACGGGACCGATAGCTACAACAAGCTTGGTTTCACCTTCGTCAAGAATTTCTTTCATTACATCTGTGACAAAGCCGTGATGACCATAGGAACCATCATCGGTACAGATACGCAGATCATGAGAGGCTTTTTTCATCAGATCTTCAAGAATCAGCAGATCTTTATTTCGGGCGCCAATAATACAGGTCACGTCGTTGCCTATCTCTTTTAAGGCACGAGTGATAGGATGGAGTACAGCAACGCCGGTTCCGCCACCAACACAGATAACTTTACCAACCTTTTCCAGGTGGGTTGCTTTGCCGAGAGGACCGATGACATCCTGAAAGCTGTCTCCAACTTGTAAATCTTTGAAGACAGCCGTTGATTTTCCAACAACCATGTAAATAATGGTAAGAGTCCCTTTCTCGGGATCGGTCACCGCCATGGTGAGAGGGATTCTCTCTCCATTTTCATTTGCCTTAAGGATGACGAATTGACCTGGACGAGCTTTTCTTGCGATCAGTGGTGCCTCA
>JAUVON010000012.1 GCA_030599175.1 Desulfobulbaceae bacterium
CTGGACAGCATGCGGTAAAAGAGGCACGCTCACCCCTTCTTCCTCAAATCGGTATAGCAACCGGCGCAAGAGCCATTGATGACGACAGGGCGGAATTTGGCAGCGGAAGCAGCCCGGAGCGTGCCTGGACGGGAGCAGCAAGCGGTTTACAACAAATATATTCAGAACTGAGCTGGGCCGCTTACACCATAGAAAAACACAACCAGACCGGCCGGGAAAAAGATCGTGACAGTGTGCGTCTGGACATAATCCATCAGGCCTCTGTAGCTTATTTTAATGTATTGCGTGCCAAGACCATCGAACAACTTGAAAAAGATAACCTGAAACTGACCCAGGCCAACCTCAAACGTGCTCGCATTCGTATATCCACAGGTATTGCCGGGCCTGATGAGTTGTATCGATGGGAAACAAAAAATGCATCGGACAGCAGGGCGGTTTTAAACAAAGAATCCATCACCCTCGATACCATGGAGGCCCTGAACAGAATTCTCAATCGTCCTCTGCAGGAGCTGTTTATTGCTGAGGAAACTGACCTAAGCGACCCTCTTCTCATTGTGGGCGACCGCTTTTTCTTCGAGTTGATGAACAACCCCAAGTATTTACGGCCGTTCAATGCTTTTGCAATGGATCAGGCCCTGGTACTACGCCCTGAACTCCAGTCTATCGATGCCGCTATTGCCGCCAAAGAGCGACGCACAACCGCCTCAAAACGTGAATTCTGGCTCCCGGATTTCACCATCGAAGGCCAGGTTGAACAATATTTTTCAGAAGACGGCAAAGGTCAACGGGGTAATTATGACCAGGGACTGGACGATACCGACTGGCAGATAGGCTTATTTGCAACATTGCCTCTCTTTGAAGGTGGCAGAAAATCCGCAGCTTTTGGCAGAAATCAGGAAGAACTGCTGCGACTGAAGATTGATCGCCGGGCAGCAGCAGAGCGCGTCAGTCAGGATATGCTCCAGAGTCTCAACAGAACACGGGCATCCTACCCGGGAATCAGCCTTTCGCGCGAGGGCGCAGATTTTGCAAATCGCAACCTGAAACTTATTGCCGATTCGTATATACAGGGGCTCAAGTCGATTATTGAACTGCTCGATGCCCAGAATCAGGCCTTAAGCGCCGATCAGGCTGCCGCCAATGCTGTATATGATTTTCTTGTTGATTTGATGGGTGTGCAGCGAGCCATGGGTATGTTTATTCTTTTTGAACCTGAGGAAGAACGGAGTGCGTGGATTAAGCAGGCGCGGCAGTCAATGCGTTCAGAGTGATGGTTGAAACACAAACAGAGACATAAGAATGACTATATTACAATTTAATAAGACTAAGCTTGTCTGCACCATCGGGCCTGCCTCAGACTCACCGCAAATGATTGAAAAGATGATTCGGGCAGGTATGAATATAGCCAGGTTGAATTTTTCTCATGGAGATTTTGAGAGTCACGGGACAGTGATAAAAAACATCCGAGCTGCCTCTAAACGTATAGGTATTCGAGTTGCTGTTATGGCTGATCTTCCCGGGCCTAAAATGCGTGTTGGTAACTTCTCTAAAGATCCTGTGTTACTTGAAAAAGATTCGTCCTTCATACTCACCACGGATGATATTCTTGGCAATGAGACTCGTGTTTCCGTGAGCATGAAACAACTCCCTTCGGCATTAAAAAAAGGAGATATTCTTTTTTTAAATGACGGCCTGATACAATTGTCGGTTGAGAAAATTCAGGGTGCTGATATCCACTGCCGGGTAGTCATGGGAGGTGAATTACGGTCGAGAAAAGGTGTTAATATTCCCGGTATTGATCTTGGAACGAGTGCCTTTACAAGCCACGACAGGGAGTGCATGCAGTATGCGTTGGAGCATGGCGTAGATGGTATCGGCCAGTCTTTTGTGACCAACGCTCAAGATGTTGAAGATGTGAGAAGTGCTGCCAAAGAAATGGGTTATGATCCGTTTATCATTGCAAAGATTGAGCGTTCTTCCATTCACGAAAACATTGATGCAATCTTGGCTGTAAGCGACGGGATCATGGTGGCAAGAGGTGATCTCGGTGTTGAAATCCCAATTGAAGAAATTGCTGTAGTACAGAAATTTTTAATCGCAAGAGCTAATCTTATGGGCCGGCCGGTTATCACAGCCACCCAGATGCTGGAGTCAATGACCCGCAACCGCAGGCCAACCAGGGCAGAGGCCACTGATGTTGCCAACGCTATTCTGGATGGTACTGATTGTGTAATGCTCTCAGAAGAGTCGGCAATGGGTGATTTTCCACTGGAATCCGTGGAAATGCTCGCAAAAATCTGTAAGGCCACGGAGCCCCATCGATTGCAGAAGCATCATGCAGGAGTCATGAAACCATATACGGAAGATTATCAGGCCAGTTTTGTTGACCATGTTGCTGTGAGTATCGAAACATTTCTCAGCAGGGTTGAAGATCCAGCTGCCGTCTTGATACCGACAACCAGCGGTAATACTGCGAGGGGCCTAACGAGAGTCAGGCTGCCAATCTGGATATTGGCAGTAAGCCCTTCTGGAAAAACGTGCCAGGAACTTATGTTTTCATATGGCGTCTGGCCCATTGAAAACAAAGATTATCCAGTGGACTGGACAGATTTTTCAAAAGAAAATATAAAAAAGTTGGGCCTGGAAGGTAACGGTATTCTTTTGGTTGAAGGCCCCTCGCCCGTTAATCCGGATAAAAATCATAAAATAGAAGTTATCAATTTCCACTAACACCGGTAAATGGGTCTTTTCTCAGCAGCTATCCGACGATTATATAACTAAGTTCCAGAGGTCCATGTACACCCTGGACCCGGACCAGTTCAATATCGGCCGTGGAACTGGGGCCAGAAACAAAATTAACAGAAGAGGGTAGCGTTTCCTGCTTCTGCAGCATCTCCATTGCCTGGGTAAGGCGGGGCTGGATGGTCTCCGCCCTGATGATGATCAACGAGTTCTCGGGTAACAGGGTGATTGACCGGCCGCTGCCGGGACGGCTGAAAAGCAGGCTTGTGGCTGATTCGGCAAGCGCCATTTCGGCCACTGCAATACCAACTTTTGCTCCCTCGGCTTTGGTCATATTTTCCTTACGGCCAGCATCTGTATTCCAGATATAACAGTCGTCAATTTCATGGCCAAGAAGTTCGGTCGTTTCTCCTGCAAGCAGGGGATCGTCGGCCAGAACCACGGAACCACCAAGTTTTTTAACAATCTGAACCAGAGTTGTGGCAAGGTCGATTTCACTGCACCGGTGGATACCAATACCGACCGTTTGAGCATTGGTGATAAAGGTATCCAGCAATTCCTGAGCAGAAGCCCCCGCCAGATATTTGTGCTGCATATCATGTGGGTAGACGAACTCGGTTGGCTTTTCTGGTATTGTTGTCCGGTTGAGGCAATTGGATATTCTGGAGATGAACTGCTCTTTTCCGGTGATCATTTTACTCCTCCATTTTTCTTTCTGGCAGCAAACCAGTCACGGAACCGGGTTTTAGGAATTTTGGGCAGATCCCGGTCTATAGACCACTGTTTAAGTGGACCAACTTTTGGTGCAAAGCTGCTAAAGCGAGCTGCCTTTGTAGCGAGCCCATACAGGGCTGAACTGCCTATCACATCACCATAGCGACCCATCAATATTTTCTCACCGGCAGGTGTCAGGTTGCCCTCTTCGGCAATGATGCGTCGGTGTTCGAAAATGAATTCATAGAGCGGTATCTTGACCGGACATACTTCGTTGCAGGCTCCGCACAATGAACAGATCTTGGTTATTTCCTTATAGTCATCATACCCGGCAAGCACTGGTACCAGAGCAAGTCCCAGAGGGCCGGGATAGAGTGTGCCGTAGCCATGACCGCTGATATGCCGATAGGCCGGGCATTCCAGCATGCAGGTACCGCAGCGGATGCAGCGCAGTACTTCCCTGAAATCCGATTCAAGAACCCTGGAACGTCCGTTGTCTACAATGATGATATGCAGTTCTTCCGGGCCGTCTTTGTCTTCCGGGGCTTTGGGGCCGGTCATCAAGCTCATATAGGAGGTCAGTTTGGCGCCCACAGCACTGCGGGCCAGCATGGAGAAGATAATGTCGAGTTCTGCAAAGGTTGGTACGATGCGCTCCATACCCAGGAAAACAACCTGGGTTTTGGGTGCAGTGGTGACAAACCGGCCATTTCCTTCGTTGGTGACCAGAGTTACTGTGCCGGTCTCCGCCACTGCAAAGTTACAGCCGGTGATACCCACATCGGCCTCCAGGAATTCTTTGCGGATCAACTGCCGGACAAATCGAGTCATGTTCTCCGGAACATTGTCTCCTTTATATCCTTTTTTTTCGGCAAGTACCCGGCGGAAATGATCCCGGTTTTTATGCAGAGCAGGAACAACGATATGAGATGGTTTGTCATGGTCGTCGATCTGCAGCAGGTACTCGCCAAGATCCGTTTCAATTACCTCAATGCCGGCCTCCTCAAGCATCTCGTTGAGTCCAATTTCTTCGGTGACCATGGATTTGGACTTCACAGCTTTGACAGCCTTTCTTTTCTGCAGAATTTCAAGGCCATATCCGGCTGCCTGGCTGGCATCTTCGGCAAAGTAGACCTGGGCACCGGCTGCAGACGCTTTGTCGGCAAACTGGGTCAGATAGTAGTCCAGATTCTCCAGGACATGGCTGCGGATGGTTCCCGCAGTTTCCCTCCACTGTTCAAAATCTCCGAGCTCTTCAAACGCTGCTTCCCGCTTGCCGTTAAGCAGGTCCTGAGCATTGGCGATGGCTTTACGCATCTGGGGGTTGCCGAGTTCTTTTTGAAGCCGTTCCTTGAGAGGTAAATCACTCGTTTTGATTGTCATACACTATTCCTGACTTTAAATTACGAATTACGGTTTGCAGATGGCTAAGTAAAAAGCTTCATATTCGAGGCGCGTAATTTTGTTATCATTTCGGCGTACTGAGGTACGTCGAAATGATAACAAAATTACAGCAACGAAGTAGATGAAGAATTTTTACGACGCCATAAGTACTTGGGCAATGTGTCGTACTTTAATCGGATAACCCCGACGCTCAATAACACCCTGCAGATTCATCAAACATCCGGCATCGGCTCCGATGAGGTATTCTGCGCCGGCCTCTCTGATGTTTTCAACCTTCTCTGCAGCCATAGCCCCGCTTAAAGGGCCGAGTTTGACAGAGAACGTTCCGCCGAAGCCGCAGCATTTATCCTGCCCTTTGAAATCAACCAGCTCCAGGCCTGCAACTTGTTTCAGCAAGGCCAGGGGCGGCTCTTTAACATCAAGCAGCCGCGTCATATGACAGGAGGGATGGTAGGCGGCTTTCGCCTTAAGGGATGCGCTCAGATCAGTCTGCTGTAGAATGTTGACGATGAAATCGGTCAGTTCGTAGATCTTTTCGCTCAGCCGCTCAGCCTTCTCCAGCAGATCGGGCTGATCTTCGAAAAAGTTGGGATACTCTTTGACTTGAAGAGTACAGGAACCACTGGGGCAGACCACATAATCTGCCTCATCCTCAAGGAGTGCCTCCATTTGCAACTCCATGGCCTTTTTGGCCTTCTGCTGAAACCCGGAGTTGGCTAAAGGTTGGCCGCAGCAGGTCTGTTTCGGGTTGAAAACGACCCGGCAGCCGAGTTTCTCCAGCAGCAACACCGAATCCCTGCTCACGTCCGGAAGAACCGTATCGGTAAGACAAGTGGAAAAGAAGGAAACTGTTTTCATAATGTTTTGTAGCCATTTGAGATTAAAGGAAAACTGATGATTTCCGGTGATGATACTTTATACGTCAATCTGATTTGAAGCAGAGAGTGCTGCGATTTTTAAAGCTTCGGAATATGTAGGATAATTAAAAATACTGTCAATAAAGATATCTATTTTTGCAGTATGTAAAAGAGCCATTTGAGCAATATGAATTATCTCGGTTGCACCCCCTCCCAGGATATGAACCCCAAGAATTTCGCGGGTATCTTTGTGGACGATCATTTTTAGCATACCCTCGGATTCACCGGAGATCTGTCCCCTCGGGAGTTTACTGTACATACATTTACCGATAACGATTTTATACCCTTTTTCTCTTGCCTCCTCTTCGGTGATACCGATATAGGAGATCTCAGGAATAGTATAGATGCCAAAGGGAAAAATCTTTGGAAACGCTTCCGAACGAATTTTCAGTGCATTGAGTGCAGCCAGTCGTCCCTGGATGATTGAAGTTGAGGCCAGGCTTGGCCAGCCAATCACATCACCGACAGCATAGATGTGCGGGTTGCTGGTCTGATAAATCTCATTCAC
Organism: Desulfobulbaceae bacterium; assembly: GCA_030599175.1. Classification (GTDB taxonomy): domain Bacteria; phylum Desulfobacterota; class Desulfobulbia; order Desulfobulbales; family Desulfocapsaceae; genus Desulfomarina. Next base: position 6,286 of record JAUVON010000012.1, read on the forward strand.
CTCAATATAGTGATATTTGTTCAGTGTGACGCAACATTTCTCAATATCAAGATCCTTGGTGTTGGCTTCCCGGCCAAGGGCAAAGAAAAGACAGTCTGCAGGAATGACAGTGCCGCTTGCAAGAGTCAGTTGTGCTCCATTTTCTGTCCTTTCAATTTTAAAGTCACCGCAGTTGTTAATATAGTTGATATTTCCTTTTGGGAAATTTTCTTGCAGATGTTCAGTGATTTCATGGTCGAGAAATTTCAGCAGACGGTCACCCCGGTCAAGCAGGGTCACCTTCACTCCCAGTGCAGCGAAGATGGTTGCATATTCTGAGCCGATGACGCCCCCGCCTAGAATAATCAATGTTTCCGGGATAGTCTCGATGTTCAGAATGGAAGTGGAGTCGACAATGACCTTATGATCAAAAGGTACGTCTGCGGGATTTCTGGGATGTGATCCGGTTGCTATTAATATCCGGTCTCCGCGTACCCGGATCTCTTCTGCAACTCCAATCTTTTTTACCGACAAGGTGTTTGCGTCCAGAAATTTTGCGCTGCCTCTGATAATATTGATGCCGTTGCGTTCAAGCTGACTTGAAATGATGTTATGCTCTTCATTTCTCACATTGTGCAGCCTCTGTTGCAATTTTTCCATTGAAATTTCAGCGTCACGGGTGGAGCAATAATCATCTTCAAAGACTTTCCTTTTCAAATGGCCTGTAAGGTGGAGGACTGCCTCCCTGAGAGTCTTGCTGGGAAATGTGCCTGTATTGACACAGACCCCACCGAGGGAGCCTTCTTTCTCAAGAACGAGCACGCGTTTGTTTGATTTTACAGCCGTCATTGCAGCTGCAAGGCCTGCAGGCCCGGTTCCGATGATGATAAAGTCAAATTTTTCTTCAGTCATAACCGTGTAGTTCTGTTTTTAATGTTGGAGTTTTTTTATCAGAGTCAGGTGTTACTGTTTCTATTACGGTATCAATAGCATATATTTGATCATCAGGCAAATTTTCAGAGAGAGCAGAAGACAGGTATGGTTTATTGATTACATATCGGTGTGAAGGGTAGTTTGTGGTATCACATAGTAAGATAATGGTAATTCTGAAACGCTGGGTAGAGGGTAAGATTGGTAAGGTACTTAATGGATAGAGGCTGGACACCATGAAAAAAATGAAAGCGTTGGTTAAGGCAAAAGCAGAACCTGGGCTATGGCTTGAGGATGTTCCCGTTCCCGAAACAGGCCATGATGAGGTTTTAATCAGGATCAAACGAACTGCAATTTGTGGCACGGATGTGCATATTTACAACTGGGATGAGTGGGCTCGGGCTACTATTCCCGTACCGATGCATGTAGGACATGAATTTGTCGGTGTGATTGAGGAGATCGGAACTCATGTGAAAGGGTTTAAACCTGGAGATCTGGTATCCGGTGAGGGCCATATTGTCTGTGGCCACTGCCGCAACTGTCTGGCCGGCAGGCGGCATCTATGTATGCGTACAAGCGGGGTAGGCGTAGACAGACCGGGTGCCTTTGCCGAGTATCTTGTCATTCCGGTCACAAATGTCTGGTATTGTGATACCAATATTCCCCTGGATGTTATTGCCTGTTTCGATCCCCTGGGCAATGCGGTACACACTGCACTTTCCTTTGATATTCTCGGGGAAGATGTGTTGATAACCGGAGCCGGACCAATCGGCTGTATGGCGGCAGCTGTTGCCAGACATGCAGGAGCACGTCATATCGTGGTAACCGATATAAATCCATATCGGCTGAAACTGGCCGAGATTGCAGGTGCCTCAATGACTGCTGAAGCTGGCAGGGAGGATTTGCAGGAAGTTCAGGAAAAACTCTGCATGAAGGAGGGGTTTGATGTTGCCATGGAGATGTCCGGCAGTCCTGCCGCCCTCACTTCCATTTTAGATAATATGCGTCATGGAGGGAAAATCGCTCTGCTCGGCATTATGTCAAAGACAAGTACATTCGACTGGAACAAGGTGGTTTTCAACGGTCTGACTTTAAAGGGTATCTACGGTCGGGAAATGTTTGAGACCTGGTATAAAATGAGTTCCATGATTCAGTCAGGCCTTGACATTGAACCGCTGATCACCCACAGATTTCACTATACTGAATTTGAGGAGGGCTTTAAGGTGATGGATTCCGGGATGTCCGGCAAGGTTATATTGAGTTGGGATTGAAAATTTTCATAAGCTGAAAAGGGATTTTTATGACATTGATAAGACTGGACAGGGCTCTGGCCGAGGAAATAAAAGGATTGAAGGAAGAGGGTAGAACAAAAGATCCGGAGCGAATCATAACGGAATATATTGGGCCTGAAGATAAATGGGGACCGCGTTATAAACTGGCAGGTGAAGAGGGTAATTTTATACGCATGAACTCTAATTCGTATCTGTCGCTTTCCAATAACAGGGAGGTGATGGCCGCAGCAGATAAGGCTACCCGTGATTTTGGCGTGGGGCCTGGGGCGGTGCGCTTTATTGACGGCACCTTTGGCCACCATATTGGTCTTGAAAAACGGATTGCAGATTTTACTGCGAAACCTGCTGCAAAGATATTTAACTCGGCCTATACCTCCAACTGTGGTCTGGCCCTTACAATCGGCAGTAAGAACACCCACTGGATCGGCGATCAACTCAATCATAACAGCATTATTCGCGCCATGCGTATCGCCGGTGTTCCGAGGGAAAACAAGGGAATTTATAAGCATAATGACCTGAACGATCTGAAGCGGTGTCTTGATCAAGTCGCAGATGGTATCGAGCGGGTCATTGTAATCTATGATGGTATTTTTTCCATGCGCGGAGACAATGCACCCATAGATAAAATTAATGCGGTAATTGCGCCATACAGGGAAAAATTCAGAGATGGTGTAATAACCGTAGTGGATGATTCTCACGGTATAGGTGCCTACGGGCAGACAGGCCGGGGAACTCCCGAGCACTGCAATGCATCCCCCGATATTATAGTTGGTACTTTTGGCAAGGGGTTCGGGGTGAATGGAGGTTTTATTGCGGCGAGTGAGCAACTGGTTGAGGCTGTAAGACAGAAGGCGGATACCTATATCTATACAAACCCACTGAGCGTCGCCGATTGTGCGGCAGCGGTGAAGGCTCTTGATATTTGTGATTCTCCTGTTGGGATAGAACTGCTGAAGGGGCTGAAAGAGCGGACTCTCCGGTTCAGAGGAGGTCTGGATATTCTGGGAAAGGAATCAATTCCCGGACCGCACCCGGTGGTTCCCCTGCTGGTCAGGGATACTGCAAAGACCCGCGATTTGGTTCTTGCTCTTTTTACGAAAGGGATCCTGGTGGTAGGGCTGACTTTCCCCGTGGTGCCAAAGGGCGATGAGCTTCTTCGCTTTCAAATTAACGCTGCCCACACAGACGCTGATATTGATTATGTGCTTGAGGCATTAAGGGAGGTTTTGTGACCGTTCTCTTTCCAGTGCCCAACAGCTGAGAGCAATGGGGATTGAGGCTGGTGACATCATCGCTTCGATTATAAATAATGGACTGCCTGCAGTAGAAATATTTCATGCTGTGCAGTTGTGCGGTGCTTCTCTTTTACCTTTCAACTCTATGAAACCGAGGCAGAACTTTTGATCTCGGTGGAAGAAGACCTCATTTCTTTAGCCATCTATGTTTGGAACGAGGTGAAATCAATATATTCCGCTAATTTGTGATATACAGTTGACTTTAATTACTTGATTCTGTAATAATAATAACTAGTTCAGAGATTATGGCTGCTGCTCTAGTCCCTTATAGTACTGATCTGAAAAGAGTTTTTTATTACCACTTCTCTCTGGAGGAAAATACTTATGAACCTTTTACTCTGTAATTTATGGCCCTATTTAGCTGGTGGTCTTGTTGGCTGGTTACTGTCCGGCTGGTTTGCACGTCGGCTGAAACATGGCGAGTCACCTGTGGAAAAGATTGTTGAGAAAACGGTTAACGTTGAAAAGGTAGTTGATAACCCTGAACATCTTTCTCTGATAAGCAGGCTAGAGTCAGAGAATGCTGAGATAGGAGACCTGCTGGCAAAAATCACCGCTTTTGAGAGCGCTGAACCGGAAATGGTTGAAACGGTTGTTGAGGTGGAAAAGATCGTAGAAAAGCCGGTTGAGAAGATTGTAGAGATAGAAGTTGAGAGGCTGGTCGACAATCCTGAACACCTTGAGCGAATAAAAATTCTTGAAGATGAGAATTCAGAAATAGCTGTATTACGTAAAAAAATCACTGTATTAGAGAATACTAAACCAGAAGAAGTGGTTGAAAAGGTCGTTGAAGTAGAAAAGATCATAGAAAAGCCGGTTGAGAAGCTGGTCGACAACCCTGAACACCTTAAGCGGATTAAAGTTCTTGAAGGTGAGAATCTCAAGATTAGTGGGCTGGAGGCAGAAATAAAGGATTGGAAGCAAGGGTTGGAGACAGAAATCAAGGAGTGGAAGCAAGGCCCGGCCATTAATCTTAAGGCGGCAGCTGCTGCCGGTGTCGAAATTAAAAAAGAAGATGATTTCACCGCCATTGAGGGTATTGGTCCTAAAATCAATGATCTGATTCATGCAGAGGGTGTTCATACCTTCAGGAAATTGTCTGAGATGAGTCCTTCAGATATCCGGAAAATTCTGGAGAAAGCCGGACCAAATTTCCAGATGACCAGACCCGGCACCTGGCCCGATCAGGCTCACCTTGCGTCACATAACCGCTGGTCTGCATTGAAAGCATTGCAGGATATTCTGCATGGCGGTGTTTATCCTGGTATTTCTTCTTCGGCAGCCAAGGGTGAAGGCCCCGGGGATGTCGACAATCATGATTATGTCGTCAGGGTCAGTGAATTGGAAAAGCAGCTGGACAAATATCAAAAAGGATCGGAACTCAATGTTAAACGGGCAAAGGCTGTCGGCTTCAATGTCACGTATAAGGAAGGCATAAATGATTTCACTGTTATTGAAGGTATTGGCCCCAAGATCAATGACCTGATTCACGATGATGGTATTCAAACCTATAGCGAACTTGCACTTACAGATTCCGCTCATATTCAAAAAATTCTGGACAAAGCAGGGCCTGCCTTTACTCTCGCCAGGCCTGATACATGGCCGGCACAAGCCAACTTTGCTGCCGGAAATCAGTGGGAAGCATTAAAAGCATGGCAAGATGTACTTGACGGGGGAGAGGTGAAATCATGACTGATACAAACGAAGCATATTCTACACCCCATTGGGCGGGTTTTCAGAGCCTGTGGAGAAGTGTAGCCATTATTCTTTTCATATTGCTCTTACTGCTGTGGCTGCTGGGTTATGGCCCGGGCGGTAAAGGTTGTCAAGTCCCGGTTAAAACCGTAGACAAAATCGTCACGGCACCTGATTGGATTGCGCCTGCCATTACGTTAAATACATCTCCTGATGCCTCAGTTGTTCGGTTGACTGTGGGGGATGATTATGTCGATGCGGGTGCAACTGCAGTTGACAATATTGATGGCGAAGTGACTGTAACGACAAGTGGCACGGTGGATACGAATACGCCTGGTGAATATAAAATCACCTATACAGTGACTGATGCAGCTGGTAATACAGCAACAAAAACGAGAACCGTTGTTGTTGAAAACATTGCCAAAGTTGTGGAACCAGCCGTACCGCCGGAAACCCTGGTTGCAGAACCAGGCATATTGCCTGAAGCCAGGCTTTATTTTGATCTGGACAGCGATGAGCTTCCAGCTGATATAAACCTGACTTTGTCAGCAGTCATCTCGTATTTGCGTCTCAACAGCAATGCAACGGCGGTTGTCTCGGGCTACCATGACCCCAGTGGAAATTATGCGTATAATCAGGATCTTGCCAAAAGAAGAGCCCAGCGTGTAAGCAAACTATTGCAGGAAATTGGGGTTTCTACCGACCGCATAGTTTTTGTAAAACCGGTTGAGACAACCGGAAGTAATGTACCGGAAGAAGCACGGCGTGTCGATGTCTCAATCAGGAGACAGGAGTGATGAAGATTTAATTTGTGTGAAATATGGCGGTCTAAAACGTACCACAGCCAGGCATAGCACTTTCCTCATTGATCGGTATAGTCCAATGATTGTTTTCCTGTCACACTCTCAATATTTATCGCCCACACCCGGATTCCATTAAGCGGAAGATCAGTGAATTCCCATTTTTTGTCGGAATACTGTTCCATGATATGTTTGAGTCCCTTGATTTTATCTTCTCGGGAAGAAAGTTCTTCAGCTTTTCCAAAACCAATCACGCTTTGAAATGTGAATGACCAGTTACAAGGTTTGACTTCATCTGAAAGGATTTCCACCCCTGATTCAAATTCGAAGCACACATTATTATTAACTGAAAGTATATCCATCTTTTTGCCATCTTTAGCCGAGTGGAAGTATATGGTTTTGCCATCATATCCAAACGAGACGGGAACGATGTAAGGGACATCATCTTGAGACACCCCCAACCTGCACACCTGGCAATTTTTAATAACACGTGATATTTGATTTAAGTCTTTTATCTCTTTGTCTTTTCTCCTCATCGTGTCCTTCCTCTTATAGTCTGTTTTTTCGAATCCGTTAATGAATTTGGTTCGGTTATCTACTAAAATACCTGTTATTCTTGATGGTGTCTATAGATTGAAAAAACAATGCCTTCAAAGGATATACTTCGTTCTTTTTTCAGAATTTCTTTTCAAAAATATTTCAATTGTGATTGAATAAATAAAGAAGCACTTGTGTAATGGGGGTAGGGCGAAGAAAGTATACGGAATATCCCTGATTGATAAAAAATAACGAGGGTTTGCCATGAATAAAGCAATGATGGTTCTTTTGGGATTTTTTCTGCTTCTTCCCTCAATCACCTGGTCTCAACCCAATCATGTAGCTTACTTAAAAAATGTTACCGGTGAGGTCATCATACTGCGTAATAGCAGTGAAATGAAAGCCCGGGTTGGTTCTCAACTAAAGAGTAGCGACGTTGTGAAGACCTATTCAAATTCTTCCGCGGGTATTGTTTTTATTGACAACACCCGCCTTTCTCTGGGAGAAAATACTGAAATCACTGTTAGTGAGTACAAGTTTGTTCCGGTAGATCAAGAATACGCATTTTCTCTTTTTATGAAAAAAGGAAAAGCTCTCTACTCATCTGGTAAATTAACCAAACTGGCACCGGAAAAGGTCAGTTTCCAGACTCCACGAGCGACTATCGGGGTCAGAGGAACCAAATTTCTTGTCCAGGTTGATTGATGGCGTAGTGGAAAATGGACTGTTTATGTCGACTGGAGGGATTATGAAAAATATTTGTCTCTGTTTCATGTTGCTGCTTCTGGTTTCCTGTTCCGGGAAAACAACGGTGCTTCTTCTTCCCGAAACTGATGGTAGTGTAGGGAAGGTGGAGGTCAGGGGAGAAGAAGCCAGTCAGGTCATTGAGACCCCAAACTCATATACCGTGGTAGACTCTTTTTCGGCTTCCCCTGCAGCAGTTGAAGAGATGGACGCCGAGGAGATTGAAAAAAGATTTTCGACGGTAATCAGAGCGCAACCCGAAAAGCCGATAGCTTTTCTGCTCTATTTTGAATCCGATTCAACTGAGTTGATAAAAAAATCCAGGGCCATTATGTCGAATGTGCTCTTGGAGATTAACGAGAGACAACCTTGTGAGATCGGTGTGATTGGACATACAGACCGACTGGGATCACGCAGTTATAATATAAAGCTGTCGTTTAAAAGAGCTGCTGCGGTTGAAAAAATTCTTCGTGCCTCAGACCTGGAAATTGGTGGAATATATATATCCTCCCACGGTGAGAATGACCCTGTCATAAAAACTCCGGATGGAGTCTCCGAGCCATTGAATAGAAGGGTGGAAGTCGTTATTCGATGATATGGCCAGAAGATGATCGTTCCCCAGAAAAACACTGAATATAAAGACCTTAGAAATATCCTTATTGTTGCCTTATTGGTTGCTGGGCTGGTCAGCGTTTTATTCAGCAGTCAGACCACCCTTTACACCCTTTTAGATAATAGCATCTATGATTCATTTTTGAAGTCCGCCGGTCGCGCCAGGATAACCGATCAAGTGGTTGTTACTGATATCGATGATATCAGTCTGGCGGCAGTTGGCCAATGGCCCTGGCCACGCTACAGGATAGCTACTCTGCTTCAGTCTGTTCAGCAACACTCACCGGCACTGATCGGTGTTGATATTATTTTCCCTGAACCGGATCGGACCTCCCTTGATACCATCCGCAAAGCTTTCAGTCAGGAATTTGGTCTGGACCTGGGTTTTACAGGGCTGCCGCCTGGATTAAGCGATAATGACGGTTTTCTTGGCCGGGTTCTCAGTCAGTCCCCGGTTGTCGGTGCAAAGTATTTTTATTTTGACCATAGCAGTGATGACCGGCAATGTACCATGCATCCTCTCAAGCTTACGGGTGATATAAGCCTGATATCTCCCCTGGATGCACCAGGTATTCTATGTAATATAGAAAAGTTAGACTCTCAGTTGCAGTCCAGTGGGTTTATTAATAATCAGTTTGACAGGGATGGTGTTCTCCGTAAACTTCCGCTGTTGATGAAGTACCGTGACCAGATATATCCCAATCTTTCTCTGGAGATATTGGCACAATATATCGGGGCAGAAACTGTTGAGATCTCCAGGGACTTATTCGGAACGGTACTCAGACTGAAAGAGTTCACTATCCCCATAGATCGACAAGGGTACTTCCAGTTGCGGTTTGGTGGTCCCGGTAAAAGCCATCATTTTATTTCTGCCGTTGATCTGCTCAACGATGCCGTCGTCTCAGAAGAGCTTAATGGGAAAATCTTTTTGATCGGTGCCTCGGCAGCTGGATTGAATGATCTTCACCATACCGTTTTTGACCCTTCTTTTCCCGGTATTGAAACCCATGCTGTTTTTCTTTCTAACGTCCTCAATAGTCAATTTATCAGAATTCCTGGTTGGCAACCTGTGTATATTGTCATCGTCTGCCTGTTAGCCGGAGTTCTTTCAGGGGCAATGTTCTGTTTTTTTCTTCCCATCCGGGCAGTACTTTTAACCTGTGGTTGGCTGGCGCTATTTACTGGTGGCAGTTTTTTCTTATTTGCGAGCAGAGGGATATATTTTTCCCCGACTGGCCCAGTTCTGGTGTCGACAATTATGGTTCTTTTCTGTTCGTTTATTCGATATTTCACGGAGAATAAAAGGGCTGTAAACTGGATCAGGCAATTAGCAAGAGTACAGCAGGTAACCTTAGAGGCGATGGCAACAGTAGCAGAAACCCGCGATCCTGAAACCGGGGGGCATATCCAGAGAACCAAAAGATATGTTAAAGTGCTGGCTGAGTATTTGAGGGATAAGGAAAAAGATGATGGGACGTTGACAGATGATTATATTGAAGCACTTTTTCACTCCGCCCCCCTCCATGATGTTGGGAAAGTCGGGATTCCAGATCATATCCTGTTAAAACCGGGCCCACTTGACAAAGATGAATTTTCTATTATGAAGCGGCATTCGGAGTATGGCGTTAAGATTATTAATTCCGCTTCAGATAAGCTGGAAGAGCATAATTTTCTTGAGATTGCTGCAGAGATCGCCGCAACTCATCATGAGAAATGGGACGGCAGTGGTTATCCCAATGGAATGAAAGGGAAGGAGATTCCCATTTCCGGCAGACTGATGGCAGTTGCAGATGTTTATGATGCGTTGATCAGCAAGAGGCAATATAAAGAACCTTTTAGCCATGAAAAATCCAAAGCAATTATTCTTGAGGGACAGGGAACTCATTTCGATCCGGTAATTATCGAGGCCTTTCTTGCGGTTGAACAGGAGTTTATAAACATTGCACAAGAATTTGAAGATGATGTGTAGCTGACTTCTTATTTTTTTGTGACAGAGTTTCGGCAGTAAGGTATTATAATATTATTGAACCGGAGGTAAAAGTGATGAGGAATGTGCTCGTTGTTGACAGTGATCAAGTCATACTCAGAACCCTCACCAGCCTGCTCAAAAACCAGGGTGGGTTTCTCGATGTATTTGCGGCCACAAATACCAGACAGGCCATCGATTTACTGCAGAAGACTCCAGTTGATTTAGTTATAACCGCTATCCGCCTGCCAAAAGTTGATGGTTTCAGGCTTGTCTCCAGACTCACTAAAGATTATCCATCCATAAAGGTCATTATCATGACCAGGAATGCCCATCCGTTGCTGCGTGCCAGTATCAAGCGCTTTCCTTCAGCTGTGCATCTTGACCAGTCCCATGATATCAGCATGCTTACCAAACGGGTATTCACCGAACTGCAGATAGATTATGGAGGAGGTGTCCGGGGCATCAACCTCTCTTCCTTCCTTCAGATGATGGAACTGGAAAGCTGCACCTGCAGCCTGAATGTGACCTCCAGGGATATGGTCGGTTCTCTCTGGTTGAAAAACGGCGAGTTGATCGCTGCGACGTCACAGGCAGCAGAGGGCGAAGAGGCAGCACTCGACATTTTAGCCTGGAGGAATGTCTTCATCGATATCGACTATACTCCTCATGAGGTGGAGCGACAGATCTCTGTACCGCTCATGATACTCATGGTGGAGAGCAGTCAGCATTATGACGAGATAAAGAGTAATAGCAAAAACAACAGGGCTCATGAGCGGCACGATCTGCTCGTTGCCCTCGATTATGACATCAGGAATATGACCCGGCAGTGTTTCCTGCGCGATATCAGTCTTGGTGGCGCCTATATAGAGACCGAGCAGGAGATGGAAATGGGGCAGACTATCACATTGGTTCTCACCTCCCCAAAATTAAAGAGCAGCTGCTCCATCGAAGCTCATGTCGTTCATATAGATGGCAAGGGCGCCGGGTTTCGTTTTCAGATAAACAGCCCCGAACAGCAGCAGATTATCAAGGCAATGATTGATAGCAGCATAAAATCACTTAACCGGCAGGAACAGGAAGAACTTTCTCCATCACCGGTTGTGTGATGTTTTGTTGTATATCAGCCTGTTCTCATGTGTAAGATCCTGACATGATTCAAGCCCTCACATAAGACATAAACGGAATCCGGTCGGATCCTGAATTCTGCAAGTTTCGAGTAAGTGGTTATACATATACTGTATATGGAGGATCACTATGGAAAGGAAAAATAAATTTGCAATTTTCATACTGTTCAGTGTGTTTTTTTTAGTTTGTTCTGCAAGTTTTGCTCAAGTTATTCAAAAAGACGGCAAGACTTTTATCGAGGACAGAACAGGTGAAAAATGGGACATTACCCAGGCTGTTTCTATTGGATTTAAGCCGAATAATTTTGAGTTTGGTCTCGGAAGGAATGCGTTTTCCCCTTTGGATGACAGCCTGCTGCAGGATGCAACAGAAAATATTTCTCGAAGACTGAGGATTCTCGGTGTTCCTGGTGAGAATGAAACCAAGGCATTTGCTGTTAATAAACTCAGAGGACATGAGATTGCCAACAGTCGCATTGACAATAAGCCCATTGCTGCTGCTTACTGACCGCTTCAGAATCTGACGGCTGTGTACAGCCGTGAAATTGATGGTCGATCACTAACTCTGGTTCCTTCAGGATGGACCTATAAACGCACCTTTGTACTTTATGATAAAGAGACAGGGTCGCTCTGGTTTCCGGATGATGAGGGTTTGCTGGCAATCCAGGGAGAATACTTCCAGCAGAGACTTCCCATGGTTCACTTTGAGGATACTGACTGGAGGAAATGGTCGGAAAAATACCCGGATTCAAAAATACTCAAATAGCAGTGATTTTATAGTAACACTGGTATAGGCTGGTCTCGCAAAAGCCTATCCTGCCTCATCTTCCCCTGTCAGGGGAGCGAACATGACTTTCATATAAAGCACTGAACGGTCAAAGCACTGTCTGCAAAGATAGTAGTTTGACCCTATTTTCATAGCATCCTGACTGATGTTGGTTGGTCACTTTGTCCGGTAATTCTGGATTAATTGATTTAGATCAAGGCGTCTTTGGGAGATGTTTTATATTTGTAACTATTCAGGTGGTACCCCAATATTGGCTAAACTACCGCACCGTAACTGTTTAGCAGTGCTTCAAATTCGTTCATTTGGGACTTTGAAGCATACGAGTGCTATTCGAGAAGGCCAAAATGGACGAATTTGGAGTGCTGCTGAATAGTTACTTATATTTTTTAAATTATCTCACCATAGAGCTCGCAAAGCGGATAAAGGAAAGGTTGCGATTTTTTAGTTTTACGACAGCGTTTGTCCAGGGAGTGCACCATGGAATCATTCAAAAATAAAGGTATTAAAGAGATCATTGCGGATTTTCCGGAAATTGGAAACATTCTTGAAGAATATGACATTGGCTGCGGGCCCTGTACCGTCGGTATCTGCCAATTGAAAGATATTCTTGATATCCACGCAATGGAGCCTGACAAAGAGCAGGAACTAATGGCCCGGATTGAGGCAGCCATCTACCCGGAAAGAGGAATACAGATTCCTGTCAAAACCGCTCAAGCCTCAATTTCCGAAGATCAGTTACTCTATTCACCACCCATGCAAAGACTGGTGGATGAGCATGTTCTGATTAAGCGTTGGCTTGCCCTTATACCATTCGTGGTTGAGACGCTGGATTTGACAACAGCTGAAGGAATGCAGATTGTGAGAGATGGTGTCGATCTTATTCGATTCTATGCCGACAGGTTCCATCATGAGAAAGAAGAAGGGATTCTGTTTAAATATTTTGATGACACTACTGAAATTTTCCAGGTTATCTATGAAGATCACAGGCAGGCGCGTAATCATGTAAAAGAGATGCTCACTGCTATAGAGACAGAGGATAAATCATCACTGGCACATCATTTTACAGGATACAGCAGCTTGCTGGCCGAACATATAAAGAAGGAAGATGAGATATTATTTCCCTGGCTGGATCGAAAACTCACAGCAGACCAGGCTCAGGAGTTAACCTATAAATTTGATCTGGCAGACATGCAGATTGGAATTGATATAGAAAAATACCGATTGTTTCTGGAACAGCTGGAAGAACAAGTTAGAGAAAGAACTTGAAATAACCTATTGGAAAAAAGGAAATTATCATGTGTGAAAGCTATATTGTAAATTGCCAGTGTGGAAACAACAGTGCAGAGATCTTTTTTGGCAAAATGCTGCTGGATGAGACCTCCGTAGAGCGCCTTTTCTGTCCTGAGTGCAGTCAGGGACATGAAGAGAATCAACTGCAGAGGGTCTGGGATAACGGGTGGGTGCTTGAATTGAATATGGATATTATTAGATTACATTCATCAACCTTTGGTATACCTGCCGATAGTCTGACCGCTGACTGGGTATTTGACAGTGGTTATGTAACCTGGGTTGGTGTTACGCCTGACGATACCACGAGGAGAAATCAGGAACGTGATAAAATCCAGCACCTTGCTAAAACCGATGTCCTTGCCTATATAAAAGCGATGAAAGAATGGGGCATAGAGCGCGAAAAACGTTTCAGCAATGAGGGGTGGCGGAAAATGCGGCTATAATTGCCCGGTTTTACCTCTCTGAGGAAAGTTGATCATATCATCAGACCTTCAATTCCATAATGTCACTCGTCGAGAGCTTACAGGATTCAACTCTATTTGATCACCCGGTAA
>JAUVON010000107.1 GCA_030599175.1 Desulfobulbaceae bacterium
GTCAGCAACCTTTCAGTTAACTGCTTTATTAACATCAACAAGAAAAAACAAGCCGCCAGGATTTCTGTAACCAGCCTGGGATTTCTCCTTTTTCGCAATATCGGTGGCATATTTCTGCTTACAGCAGGGTTCGCAATGCTCTTTCTCCCTGGCCAGGGCATCCTGACCATACTTATCGGTCTTCTTCTTCTTTCCTTTCCGGGTAAACAAACTATGCTCAACTACCTCATTTTTAGGCCTGCCGTTCAACACAGCCTCGACTGGATTCGTAAAAAAGGCGGTAAGCCTCTATTTACCTGGCCATCGCAAAAACTTCCCCCCAGACTATCCGACAAACCGTAATCAACGAATCTCCCCTTTCCTGGAAAAAGATTCAGAAAAAAGAATTTTTTCGTTATTCTGGAATTTTACTGTCCTTTTTCTGTTCGCTATTATATACTGTTAAAAATGTTCATAAAATTGATCGGCTCGGCTTAACCCCGATAAAAGGCCTGAGTGCCTTCACTGACTCTCACACATATGCAAACAGAAGATAGCGTTCAAGACATACAGAGACTGGTTCACAACCAGCATAATCTCCTTGAATCCATACCCGAAATGGTCATGCTTGTTAAGGATAGTGAGTCTATTGAATACATGAATCCAAGTGCCAGAGATTTCTTTGGAGATCTCAGGAAAGAATCAATTAAAGGTCATTCCGCATCAAACCAAAATGTGCGGAGTCTCCTCAACATAGTCGCCAGAACCATTCAGGATAATGCGATTGAATCGACACTGGAGACAACTTTTAATGAACACCATCTTGAATACACTTTAGCGCCGTTTCAAGGATATAAAGGAGATTCTCTTCTCTGGTTCTTTGTCAGAGACCTGACTGAAACAAAATCACAACTTGAAGAATTGACGCTCTTTCACACCAGTATAGAAACAATTCTGTCCCATAAAATTCATGAACTGAAAGAGAGTGAAAGAACCCGGCGCAGCCTTTCAAAAGAGCTCAATTCTCTCAAAGAACATTTGAAAGACCGACCCGAAGAAGGGAAGATGGTTGGCTCCAGCAGATCACTGACCGAACTTCGGGACATGGTTTTCCAGGTGGCAAAATCCGATGCTACCATTCTAATCACCGGGGAATCGGGTACCGGCAAAGAACTGGTTGCCAACCTGATCAGGGAGAGCAGCAACCGCAATGAGAAACCTTTTCTGAAAATTAACTGTAATGCCATCAATGATTCATTGCTGGAAAGTGATCTCTTCGGTCACGAAAAAGGCGCATTCACGGGGGCAGAAGGCAAACGAAAAGGTAAGTTCGAAGTAGTGGACGGCGGCACAATTTTCCTCGATGAGATCGGAGACATCAGCCCCCGCATGCAGGCGGCCCTACTGAGAGTTCTGCAAGACGGAGAAATAATCCGCGTTGGCGGAAATTCACCGGTCCAAATTGACGTAAGAGTCATCGCCGCAACAAACAGAGATCTTGCTGCCATGGTTCAAGATGGCAATTTTCGTCTGGATCTCTTTTACAGATTAAACATCATTAATATTTCAATCCCTCCACTCAGGGAGCGAAGGGATGATATAAACGACCTGGTCACCCATTTCATACGAAGATACAGACAGGCATTTAAAAAGGAGATCAGTTTTTTCCCTCAGTCTATACTCAACCGACTTATACAGCATGACTGGCCGGGAAATGTCCGCGAGCTCGAGAACGTTATACAGCGTGCTGTACTGATGTCTAAGAATAATGCCATTACAGAAAATGAGCTTATCTTTGACGTATTGCCCGGGGAAGAGAACCAGCCTCAGCAGAAAAATTATCTGCAGCAACTTGATGGGCAACCCCTCAAATCGATACTGGCTGACATTGAAAAGGATATTATTATTTACTCTTTAGAGAAAAACCATGGCAACGTTGTAAAAACTGTTAAACAGTTAGAAATCGGCAAAACTGCCTTCTACGATAAACTGAAGCGCTACTCTATTTCGCCCAAAGAACACAAGTAAAGGCTGCCAGGCATTTTTTTTGCATGAACAGAACCAGCTCAATAGCTACCATCTTTGGTATAATCTTTTTCACTATATAAGTTATGGCATCTAAACCCTCGAAAAATAAAGAAGCCTGTCCTTTCTGGGCCTCTGACTCCATGAAATGTAAGTTGTGTAACGATGGTCTTTTTATTCCTCTGGAGGACCATATCAAAATATACTGCAAAACCGAAAACCATCCACAATGCCTCCAATATTCACTCTATGCTGACTCCCACTTTAAATCGCTGGAAAAAAGTGCAGGGCTTTTAAAAAACCGGCGGAAACACCCCCGTTTAGAGATTCATCATAAGGTGACTCTGATAAAATTCACAAAATCCGGCGAGATCGCTACACATTACCCTGCCACTGCAAAGACCCTGGACGTTGGTGCAGGTGGAATGCGGGTGATGCTTGATGAGATCCTGCCCGCTGACACTGAGCTCCAGTTTGCCTTTGATGACAGTTTCCCAAAACCACTCCAATCCGGAATAGGTAGAATAGAGTGGTGCAATAAACAACTGGATGAATCGGGTTATCATGCCGGACTCTCTTTTCAGGGAAAGGAGACTATTAAGGCCATGGAGTTTTATCTAGGTGTTCATAACTGATTCAACATCTCCCTCTTATTTAACGCCACTGAAACCAGCCACACCAAAAACAATACGGGAATACCCATCACCGCAGTCAGCAAAAAGAATTTTTCATAGCCGAATGTTGACACCATCGTCCCCGAATATCCGCCTATAAGCTTGGGGAAAAGTGTCATAATTGAACTGAATATCGCGTACTGAACAGCGGTAAAGGAAATGCTGGTCAGACTCGATAAAAACGCAATAAATGCGGTAGTCGCTATCCCGGCACTGAGGTTATCTGCGGCAATAACCATAGCCAGCAGTGTGACATCTGTGCCGCTGCCGGCAAGCACCATAAAGAGAAGATTGGTCACTGAAGAGAGAAATGCGCCAAGGAAGAGTATACTGAGCACACCAAAGCGAACAGTGAGCATACCACCGAGAAAGCCCCCCACAAGAATCATCGCAAGCCCAAAAGACTTGGTGATACCGGCGATGACATTCTTGCTGAACCCCATATCCAGATAAAATACATTTGACACAACTCCCAGCACAATATCCGACAACCGATAAAAGCCGACAAGAAGTAAAATCACCAGGGCTGTCTTTCCGCCATATCGAACGAAAAAGTCTTTGATCGGTGCAATATAGGTTTGTCGCACCATTTGAGAATCAACAAGGCCACTCACCTCTGTTATCTTTGCAACCGAGAGCGCTACTCCTACAGCAAAGAGAAACCTGAAAAATTCGATTAGAAAATCGGTAACCCCTTTTCCAACTGCGAAGATATCAGGAATCCCATTTTTCAGCTCAACAGCATAGTTTCCAGAGTAGAAAAATGTCGCCGCAAATGCCAGAATTGCCAGAAGAAAAAGGGCCAGAAAACGAAGGTACTGGCTAACTGAATATCCATGTTTCTCTCTGTTTCCCCTCTCCGGCTCATCGATGCAGATGGTAGTCAGGACGCCAATCAGCATAACGGCCGCCATACACAGGTAGGTAATTTTCCAGGCATCATAACTGTAACTGCTGCTCTTGGTTCCGAGAAACGAGGCGAGGAAGAGAGAACCTGCACCAGCAACAAGCATGCCGATGCGGTATCCGGCAATATAGGTAGAGGCAAGCATTGCCTGCATGGCTGTTTTAGAACATTCAATACGATAAGCATCAATGACGATATCCTGGGTTGCCGAGGAGAAGCCCAGCATCACCGCCGCCATGGCCATCATGGTAAGGTTATTAATATTATCAGCTGGATTAATTGCTGCCATCCAACCGATTGCACAGATTATCGCCACCTGGGCAACCAGAAGCCAGGATCTTCGCCTGCCAAGCCTGCGGGTCAGATAGGGTAATGGCATAAGGTCAACAATGGGTGCCCAAACAAATTTAAATGAATAACCAAGGGCCGCCCAACTGAAAAAAGTCACCGCAGCCCTGCTCACTCCTGCCTCTCTCAACCAGACTGAAAGAGTCGAGAAAATAAGCAAAATTGGAATTCCTGCTGAAAATCCGAGAAAAAGCATGGCGATCACCTTTGGATCTCCCCAGACCTTCAAACTCTGTTTCCAGTTCAGTTTTTCTCCATTACCACGGCCCATTATTGTTTTTTCCTTTTAATAGGATTATGTTATGGACAATATAAAAGCAAATTACTTACTACTAACACCCATAAAATGAATTTCACAACAAAACATGAAAGCAATGTAACCGGGATTTGGAGGAGTGTTGCCAAACGTCCTCGCAGGCTGTGGATTGTTATGTCAACACTCCTCCAAATCCCTCTTTGTCCGAGGAGCAACGTAACTTTCATATAAAACATGAGCACTATCTATACCCAGTTCCATATATAATGACTATCAGAATTTACAACACCTTATCAGGAAAAAGAGAAGCCCTCAAACCCCTTGAACCCGGACATGTCAAGCTCTATGTCTGCGGAATCACAACCTATGATTATTGTCATATAGGCCATGCCAGGTCTTCACTCGCCTTTGACATGATTGTTCGGTATTTGAGATACCGGGACTATAAAGTGACATATGTACGTAATTTTACTGACATAGATGACAAAATCATTGTCAGGGCGCAAGAACAGAAATGCAGCCCGGAAGAGCTTGCCAATCGTTTTATTGATGAGTTTTATGTGGATATGGACAAACTCGGCATCGACAGGCCTGATATTGAGCCGAAAGCCACTGAGCATATTACTGAAATGACCGATATTATCAGTGAACTCATAGATAAAGGCATGGCTTACCAGGCAGGAAACGACGTCTATTACATTGTCGACAGCTTTCCTGAATATGGCAAACTGTCAGGCAGAAACCTTGAAGATATGAAGGCGGGTGCCCGTATCTCGGTAAACGAGCAAAAAAGAAATCCGATGGATTTTGTGCTCTGGAAAGGTTCGAAGCCTGGAGAACCCACCTGGGAAAGTCCATGGGGACCAGGCCGTCCTGGCTGGCACATTGAATGTTCCGCAATGAGTCGCAAATATCTTGGCGAAACCTTTGACATCCATGGCGGCGGCAAAGATCTGATCTTTCCACACCATGAAAATGAAATTGCCCAGAGTGAAGGAGCCAACGGCAAACCGTTTGTAATCACCTGGATACATCATGGGTTTGTTACAATTCGTGATGAGAAAATGTCTAAATCCCTTGGAAACTTTCTTACTATCAGGGACATTCTCTCACACTATCATCCGGAAATCCTGCGTTTTTTCGTCTTTTCAACACACTATAGAAATCCTCTCGATTTTTCTGAAACAGCAATGCAGGATGCAACGACAGGACTGGTAAGACTGTATAAATGTATCGCAGCGGTTAACAGCCTCGACCTTGCAGCCGGTGATAAGCAATCACGTAGTGTTATCGATGACAAGGATCGTGCAAATGTCGAAGCTCTGGAAAAACGATTCCAACAGTCAATGGATAACGACTTTAATACCGCCCAGGCCCAGGGCATCTTTTTCGATACCGCAAAAACCATTAACAGGATTCTTAAAAATCTCCCCGCCTCTCCCCTTCCCGCTGATATCACTTTTTTAAAAGATGCCGGCTCAACACTGAAAAAACTCGGAGACATCATGGGTATTTTACGTGAAGAAGGGACACATTTTTTAGATACGAGAAAACAGCAGATGCTTGCTGAAATTGATATTGATCAGGCAACGATTGAAGCGCTGGTTGCTGAACGTTTTCAATGCAGAGTTGAAAAGAACTGGACCAGGAGTGATGAGATACGAGATCAACTCCTGGAAAAAAACATTACACTGAAAGATAGTCCAGATGGAACTGAATGGAGTGTTAAGCGAAGTTGAATGAAGGTGTTCTGAAGATTGATCAAATCAAGGGGTAACGCCATGAGACAACCAGCCGTTGCAGACCGTTTTTATCCAGGCTCCCCCAAAGCCCTTGAGCATACTATCAATGAGCTGCTGGCCGCCGAGCCTGAGCAGGAGAAAGAAGAAGCCATAGCTGTAGTCTCCCCCCATGCCGGCTATATCTACTCAGGTGAACTTGCCGCAAAAACGCTCAACAGTGTCAAAATACCTGAAGTGGTTATAATCGTCGGCACAAATCATACCGGAGCAGGAGCTCCTGTTGCTCTTTCCACCAGCGATTGGAATATGCCACTGGGCCCTGTACCTGTAGATACAGAGATATCGAGTCTTCTGCTTGCAGGTTCCTCCCAGATCCAGCAGGATGAATCTGCCCACAGAAATGAACACTCACTTGAAGTACAGGTACCGTTTCTACAGCATTTTCAAAAAGATCTCTCAATCGTACCACTGGTCATTTCTCTTATTTCACTTCCCCTCTGCCGGGAAATTGGTGAGACACTGGCCAAAGCGGTAAAACAGTCAGGGAAAAAGATTCTCATCCTCGCATCAACGGATATGAGCCACTATGAATCAAGAGAAACAGCGGAAAGAAAGGATCGACTTGCCCTGAAATGTGTTAAGGAACTGGAACCGGAAAAACTCTACCAGACCGTACTGGAAAATAAAATTTCCATGTGCGGATTTATTCCTGTAACGATAACACTCTTTGCCGCCAAGATGCTTGGGGCGACTTCCGCCAGACTGATCGGATATACCGACTCCGGATATGTTTCAGGGGATAGTGACCAGGTTGTAGGGTATGCCGGTTTAACCATAAGTTAGTGTCTCTTGGGAACCAAACGTTTGCATATAGAGACCGCTTCATTTTGCTTGACAGTAAGGCGTCAATCTTTTATAAAATCGTCACACATGATCCCACTGGGGGATGGTCTAATGGTAAGGCAGCGGACTCTGACTCCGCTTATCAAGGTTCGAACCCTTGTCCCCCAGCCAAGTAAAATCAAACAGTTACACCTTTTCCAGAAATCAGGAATTGACACAAATAAACATTTTGTACAACCCCTGTACAACCTTTACACTTCTTGCAAAATAAAAAAACTTTCCAGGATAGCTTGAACAAAAGCAGTGAAGACTTCTATTCCACACCGCTGGAAGGAATAGAGCAGAATACTCTGGTCCATCAATATTCTTCGCTCTGGATAACCTTGTCTGCAATGATGTTGGGGTTTTCCTTTTCGACACCTATTATGGCTGCCACCACGACAGAAATTGAGCAATGGTTGCAGGCGCACAACAACTACCGCACACTGCACGGTGTATCAGCAGTGACCTGGTCGGAAACGATTGCAGCCAATGCCCAGATCTACGCCGACACCTGTCCCTCTGTTCACTCGAATTCAGGCTATGGAGAAAACCAGGCCTGGGCATCATATAATATGGGAATAGGTTCGATCGTTCAGATGTGGTACGATGAAGAGCCGAACTACGATTACAACGACCCGGGCTTCAGTTCCGACACCGGCCATTTTACTCAGGTCGTCTGGAAGGCAACCACAGAAATTGGTTGCGCCTTTGCGACTGGGTGCGATAGCGACTGGCCTTACATGGCAAACGCTTGGGTCTGCCAATACAACCCGCCGGGAAATTATATCAGTCAATTTGCTGAAAATGTATTTCCTCCGAACTCCGAGAATGAAGACGATGGTGATTATGGGACAACACCGACAGACGGAAGAACAATCGTACCGACACTGCATCTCCTGCTCCTGAAAGGACAGGAAGGGTCAGATTATTGAATCTGTAGAGGCATTTCTCCGTATCTCCAAGGATTCTCTTATAGGAGGTTCTGACTTCCTGTTAAGTCGCTTTGGGAAATTCAGTATTAAAGACAAGAGCTCCAGGAGGGGACGGAACCCTCAGACAGGTGCTGAACTCACACTTGATGCAAGGCGGGTTGTAACCTTTAGCCCATCTGGCATCCTCAGAGGTAAGATAAACGGTGCCTGATCCCTTTCTTTTTTACAATTAGACACTCCATCTCTCATCAAATTGAGGAAGATCATCTTCGATCTGATAAAATCCAGGAAGTTGGCTACACCAGATATGACCTCTTGTTTTTAAGTTCGTTGGTGAATCTAATGAACCTGCAGCTATCGCAATGGTTGGTCTGTCTTTTGGGTGCCAAAAAAGAGATGATCCACATTCTAAACAAAACCCACGGCGCACATTGTCTGTTTCATCTGCAGAGGACTCATAGCACTTCAAACTTTTCTGCTCAAGAATAGTTAGATTTTCAACCTTAACACTCGTGTATGCACCATAATTACCATGGAATTTTCTGCATTTTGAACAGTGACAATTTACAAC
>JAUVON010000115.1 GCA_030599175.1 Desulfobulbaceae bacterium
GAAAGATTTCGCAGCTATCAGAAAAAAACTTGGCAAGACACAAAAAGAGACCGCCACACTCCTTGGAGTCTCTCTCAAGGCTGTCTGCAGTTACGAACAGGGATGGAGAACAATCCCTACCCACGTAGAACGACAGTTGCTTTTTCTGCTTACACGAAAAAGAAAAAGCTCCACAAAAAGCCAGAACTGCTGGGAACTGAAAAACTGTCCTGAAGAGAGGAGGAATAAGTGCCCTGCCTGGGAATTCAACTCCGGCAAATTTTGCTGGTTTATTAGCGGCACAATCTGTGAATGTGCCGCCCAGAAAAGCTGGGATGAAAAAATCCTTATCTGCAGGAACTGCATTGTAATGAAAGATACCAAATGATGACCCGGTAGAAACTCGTCATCTGCTTTGTCACTCCCGCCATCACCCCATCCGCCTTACCTGCTGCAGCTGTTCAGGAGTATTAACATTTTTCCAACCATCTCGCAGGGACAGGGGGATTACCGGATTTGCAATTTTCTGGTGAGCGGCTACTCTACCTATCCGCAGCACCTCTTCCTGCAGCTGACGCTCAAAAAGCTGTCCTGCCCTCATATCATACCAGGCAAAGAGCGGTTCAAAATAACCGGTTTCCGGCATGCGGGGAACAACCCCCCAACAGCCGGGACATCGACCGCTGAGTAACCAGTCCACCGCCTCTTTAGAGATATGCGGCATGTCACACGCAACAAGGAGCCAGCTGACCTGTGGTTGCCTGCGGCCGGCTGCAAGAATCCCCGACAACGGCCCTGCTACTCCTGGTATATCCTCCACACGCACCATACCTGACAATGATTCCGGTACAGCTCCTGCCCCGGATATAATTATTCCGTCAACCAGAGGTTTAAGAATATCAATAGTACGTTCAAGCCAGGTTTTCCCACTATCATCTTTAATCAGATGCTTTGGCTTTCCCATTCTTGAACTTTTGCCGCCAATCAGGATACAGCCCCATACAGGCATCCGGCTGTTCATCTCCCGAAGTCGTACAAGAAACAGCTTCAAAAAAGTGCCAAAACCATCCCCGTCGCCAACGACACACTTGAGCCCACTTCCTGTTTTTTCACTGATTACAGGAAAAAGGGTTATTTTCTGTAAGGGGAGATCTGTTTTGCCGGCGACAAAGACCACATCATATTCACTTATCAATGTGTACAAGCTCTGTTGATCCTGCAAATCATCCGGATCCACTACGGTACAGAGCAAATTCAACCGTGCGAGCTCAAAAGTCAACAGTTCTAAAAAGGGTTGGTAGAGTTCCTTTTCATCTCCATCTATCTCAAAGACAGGCAACTGTCTCAGCTTCATAACGGGGTTACCATCAGCGGTATATTTTTCTCGGAAAAACCACTTACCTTCAATTGAGTTGCAGTTACAAGGAATATCATGGTATCTACATTTTTCGTCACTATCCAGACAAATACAAAAAGCTTTACAAGACTTTAGAATTGGCCAAAAGTATAGTATGCCTCATCCCACAACTCATCATTTATTCGAAGAACAGAACAAAAATGAATAACGACCTTACTCTCAAAGGATATAACTATCACCTTCCTAAAAATACGATTGCTCAACATCCAACCAATAAACGAGACAATTCAAAATTACTGGTGCTGCAGACCGGAACCAATAGCATAACCCATCGACGCTTCAGCGATATTACCAGGATAATAAAGCCGGAAGACATGCTTGTGGTCAATAATACACGAGTCTTTCCGGCCAGACTTTTAGGACAAAAGGAAACCGGAGGGAAGGCAGAACTTTTCCTGCTGAACTTCCCTGCCACCTATGAAGAAGAAAACACGGCCCCGACGGCAACTGCTCTTATAAAAAGTTCAAAAAAGCCGAAACCGGGCAGCGTGATCACAATTAATAAATCGCTTTCATGCACTGTACTTGACATCCTTGATGGAGGCAAAGCCCAACTCCAGATCAATTTTGACCACAACCTGGGTCTTGCGGAAACACTGCAACAAGCAGGACAGGTTCCTCTTCCCCCCTATATCGACAGAAAAAATGGCTGCACACCTGAAGATGTGATCCGATACCAGACAGTGTACGCTAAGGAAACCGGTGCGGTGGCTGCACCTACAGCAGGACTGCACTTCACAGGAGAACTCCTGGGAAAAATTGAGCGCCAGGGTACACGGGTGGGATATATTACGCTCCACGTTGGCTACGGAACATTTGCTCCTGTAAGGGTTGAGAAAATAACTGAGCACAGGATACATAAGGAATATATTAACATACCCGAAGAAACGGTCAGAAAAGTTGAGGCAACTAAAGCACGGGGAGGGCGAATCTGGGCTGTTGGTACCACCACGGTAAGGGCTCTTGAATACGGTGCACAGCAGAAAGGGCACCTGACGGCAACGGAAGGATGGTGCGATTTATACATCTACCCGGGTTTCACTTTCCGGGTCATAGATAACCTGATCACAAACTTCCACCTGCCGGACTCCTCACTTATGTTTCTAGTGTCCGCCCTCTGTGGAAGAAAAACCCTCCTCAATTGCTATGAACAGGCAATCCAAAAAGGTTATCGATTTTTTTCCTATGGTGATGCAATGGCTGTTCTTGCTGAGCCATAATTTTTTCTACTGCGAATCAACCTGTTGCTGCAGCTGCCGGACAGCTTGAGCACCCGGCTCCTGGCTGGCATGCAGGCGGTGCAGATTTGTCAGCGGGTGCAGATTTACCGGCACTACTGTCCGGTTTAGGTTTAGCGGCACTGCTTTCTGCTCCAGTTGCGGTACTCGAATAGCCGTCAGAGTACCAGCCACCGCCTTTTAACTGGAAAGAACTCATGGACATCAGTTTTTTCACCGGCGCGCCACATTCAGGGCAATCTGTAAGCGTTGCATCGGACATTCGCTGCTGTACCTCAAAAACTTTTACACATTCATCGCATTCATATTCATAAACTGGCATGTATCTTCCACCTATCACACTGCTGATAATCTATCAGCAGAAAATAAATAACAAAAATCACAACTCAATTCAGTGTATTCTGATCAAGATGCTCTCATAACTGAGGGCTAACTTAATTCTCCTTCATCTTGCTGTCAACTTCCAATGAAAAAGAACTCTCTTCGCAAACTATTGGGTACCTTGAAAAATTAGGTTTTTCATTGAATATCGAGGCAGCCATATTTTTTTACCGCAGGCATATAGTTGATATCTCGATGTCTCGTTCCTCGCTTATCGAAGGATAAAAAATATGGCTAACGAAGAGATTAGATGAAAAAGCAATTTTGCAAGGTGGCCTATTTTTTGATCTTGGCAACAGCACCTTTGATCGATATTGCATATGGCTTGTGCCTCTGAAGAAAGGCAGGAATAGACTTCAGCGTTCGCCGAGCTTCCGTAATTGTCGGATATTCACCATAATAGACGAGAATAGCTGCAGGAGAACTGTTTTTCTTGAAGATAAAAAAATTTACTGCCTGCTTTCTATACTTTTCCTGAGCCAGCATCAACTTCAGATTATGCTCAGCGTTTTTTGAAGTTAAAGACATAAGCTGGATAGTATACATACTATCCTTAACACCGTATCTCCACTCTCTCCCTGCTGCAATCCTTCGGCTATACAGTTGATCCACAGTATAATTCGTTTTTGTTGCGGTTACTTTCTGCACTTCTTTGCGAGGTTGTACAACAATTTTGCTTTTCTTTACCGGCTCCGCCGTACCAACTTTTTTCTTCAATGACGGGGATTGACGCAATTCAACAATAACTTCCTCCTCCTGAACCGGCTCATCCTCAACCTCCGGAGTTACAATTTCCTTCTGTTCTTCATCAGTTATTATAGCCTCTTGTACTATCTCATCATCTACAGTGCTCTCTTCTATAGCATCTCTCTCTTCTATAACATCTATCTCAGTTATTTCGACCTCCGATTCGAATTCGGGGGAAACAGGGGGGATCTCGTCTTTTCCAGTATCGTCTTTTTCACTATCATCCTCAACTACAATTTCCTCTTCAACCAGTGCTGCTGTTTTTTCAACTGTTGTTACTGTTTTTTCCACTAGATCCTGGATCACAAGTTTCTCTTGTTCAATAATCACAGCCTGTTTTTGTTCTACAATTTCTTTCGGCGGTGCAACTCTTTCCTTTTCCTGCCTATTCCCCGACCCGAAAACCAGTAACAGCACAAGAAGAATACTGAGAGATCCACCGACCCACGGCAAATATGGTAGGAATCGTTTAAAATCAATTGCAGTTTGTGGCCAGTTCCAACCAGCTTTCTGTTGATCCTCCTCTCCGACAACATTATCCGACGAAACCATAAAAGAGCTGTCATCAGTAGATATCGCAATTGAATCTTCAGCCACAACGTTGATCATACTGAAATTCCCTTTGGCAATTGCATGTATCTTTGCAACAGCCTCTTCAGTAAACAAATCTGTTCGAACACCATCACCCGGAAAGGACTCAATGCAGCTGTTGAGGTAATCTGCTGTCTCTGCCGCAGAAAGAGGGGACAGTGAGCAATGTTGTTCTTCTACCTGTTTAAAATCACAAATAATAAGCTGATCATAATTCTCAAGGAATGAAGGCTTTCCTGAAAAAAGAACATGCAGGGACACCCCGGCTTCAGTCATCTGGCCAAGCATTTTTCTAATACGTTCCAATGTCGCCAGATAAATATTTTCAGCTCCATCAAAAATAATGAGGAGATGACGTTTTTTTTCCAGAAGGAATTCTGCGATTTTACCAATCGCACTCCTCAGCTCTTTTCCATCATTTATTTCAGCGGTAACAACGCCCAGCTTGTGACCAATAATCCGAACAACATCCTCAAAAGACTCAACGGTCTCAGGAAAATTAATAACCACACACTCCTCTGCCAGCCGTTGCTCCAGTACTCTGCATATCGTTGTCTTTCCGCTCCCCTCTTCACCAGTGATGATAAGTAAAGGGACGCCGGCAATAACAGATCCATGCAACTCTGAAAGCACCTCAGCTCTGCCACCACCTGCAAAAAAATTCTTAAGATCATTTCTGTCCTGGAAAGGAGAGCCTGATATCTTTTCGGGATCTTTGTGCATTGTCATCGATGTTTAAAACATTTAATTAAGTTTATATGAAAGTCCAGTAATATTTGGGAGGAAAGGGATTCGGTTACATTACTTTCATGTTTTGTTGTGAAATTCATTTCATGGGTGTTAGTAGAATCCGCCAACTTTCGCGCTGGTCTATTCTTCTCAGGTTAAAACCACTCTATAATACTACACTCATGAAATAAACAAAATAGTGTTATCCCGGAGTCTCTCAGCAGCAGACAATGATACCTTCTGGAGAATACGTATTTATTACCACCTTCTCCTTATCACTTTTCTTCTTTCCAGATCAATGGTAGATTACCTGCACTTGTCTCACTATATGGCACCTGAAGAAATCTTGCATTCAACTGAATAGCCGGCACCATTTGAAAATGTCTGTTTTTCTGCTCAACGACCAAAACATTTTCCCTTCTCCGAATCTTGCAGAGGAGAGTGGGCTTCTTGCTGTTGGAGGCGATCTCAAGCCGGAACGACTTCTTGCCGGATACAGATTGGGGATTTTCCCCTGGTTCTCCAAAGGAGATCCTCTTTTATGGTGGTTCACCTCACCTCGGTTGGTACTCTTTCCGGATGAGTTCAGAATTCCCAAACGACTCCAGCGATATCGAAAAAAAACCAGCTTCACAATAACCCGGAACAAGGACTTTGCCCAGGTCATTAAAGCCTGTGCAGATATACGGCATCAAGCCGGAGAAGAAACCTGGATAGTCGAAGAGATGCAACAGGCTTATTTAAACCTGCACCAGATGGGATATGCCCATTCGATCGAATGCCGAATAGATGGTGTTCTTGCCGGAGGTCTTTACGGAGTTGCTCTTGATAAGGTTTTCTTTGGAGAATCGATGTTCTCATATGTCTCGAACTGCTCAAAATTTGCTCTTATTGAGCTTATTTCATACCTGAAGAATATGAAATACAGATTAATCGATTGCCAAATGACGACAGATATTTTACTCAGTTTTGGTGCAAGAGAAATTACAGGCGAAGAATTTCAAAAGCAGTTACAGTCACATATTCAAAATATTACCCCAAACGGAAATTGGAATAATGACATCAAAAACAAAGAATGAGTTCTGCCCGGCATGTGGAAAAAAGAGAAAACTCACAAACCGTGGCAAAATTGCTCTCTGCTCTGCCTGCCACACACTGACAGACAACATCAGGAAGAATCCTCAATATCTTGACCAACTATCCAAACTTACAGATATTCCGATATCCTCACTCTCTTTTGACCCCGCCAGACAAACTGAGCCGGAAATGCCGGAAGAACTTGATGCGATACGATATCGGACAACTGATCGGGAAAGAAATACCTGGTATGTCTCCGTGAGCGAACTTGAAGGTGCGCCCGTGGAAATTTTTGCCTCCACTGCATTTGACCGGGATCAGCACCTGCAATCAAGAATTTCCAACCTGACAACCATTACCCGGCTGATTTCACTTATTTTACGCCATATTTTTATGGGAGAACGACTTACTCTTGAAAAAACCCTGACACAGTTGCACAGAAGCTCAAGACAAAAAAATGACCTGCCGGACATGCTGAGCAGGGTGCTGAGTAATTACAGTAAGAAAGAGAAACCAACAGAAGAGACAGATCTTGCCACCCCTTAAAAGGGTTAGCAACATTCAGCAGTCAAGGTAGAATTCAAAAGGAACATTTGATTTCTCGAAATGTCGTATTACTTTTTGCAGTATGTAAAGATTTGACGCTTTGAAGGTCAGCTCCCATGCCGGCTGCGATTGGGAATAACTGGAGAGAATCTGAAGACCTTCCATCTCCATCTCTTCCGGAGCTCCGGCTATGACATCCATAATTTCTTTTCTGGTTGCTTTCAAGACATAAAGAATCTGCTTCTTACGAATGCTGGTTTCCCTTGTCTTCCATAAAATATCTACAGCATCTTCACGTTGAAAGTTAAGCTTCAAAAACCGTTCACATTTTTTATAATGAACAGACAAGCCTTTTTCAGTCAAAAGTGCACAATTGTCTTTTGCACTTGGGTTAGGTCTGCAGCAGGAAGAAAGTTTCACTGAAACCGGATCAAGAGTCGTCAGCTCTATTTTATTGAATGCGCCCGTGGGCATCACCAACGGAGACTCTCCGCCAAACAACCTGATCTTTATATTCTCAATGACATCCCGAAGGCGCAGCCTCCCTTCACCAATTTTCACATACAGCTCATCCAGGAATTCTATGGAATAGTGATCAAGTAAAGCCGGTAAATCTTCATTCTCCAGCACATCAAACGGTATGCCATAGCGCAGCAGCTCCTGTTTCAGCATGGAATGTCCGACTTCCTTTGTGACTTTTCTCCGTCTGATTCTGAACCCTTTAGCGAGCTCCCCCCTGGATCGCGGCGTCTTGCAAAGCCCCAGGATCTCCTGGTCAAAACGGATCGGTTTGTCAGCACGGATAATTCTGACCATATCCCCGTCTTTTAACAGACACTCAGCGGGTACTCTTTTATTCTGTATCATTGCCCCGAGACAGGTATGTCCAACTTCAGTGTGAACCCGAAAAGCAAAATCGAGAACCGTCGATCGCACAGGCAAACAGAGTAGATCCCCTCTGGGTGTATAGGTGTAAATCTCCTTTTTACCGCTTGCTGCTATAACATCCCGGTACGAGACAGATTCTTCAGAACCAATAACATCAAACATCTCCTGGATTTCCTGGATAAACCGGCCCTGTTTTTTGGTCTGGGAAGACCAATTTCTGAACAGCCCTCGCTGGGCCCGACGCTCCATTTCATCAGTTCGTATTTTGAACAGGTATTTTTGTCCCTTTATTATAGCTCTTGCATGCAATCCCTGATATCC
>JAUVON010000421.1 GCA_030599175.1 Desulfobulbaceae bacterium
ACGGGGCCATTCAGCTATTTTTGAGAAGAGCTACGCTATTAATGATCAGTTGAAAGAGTGGTTGATTGAAAATGTGCTTGACGATGGTGACTCCAGCCTGATTGTACCTCGAGTTGATCTGGAATACGAAGAAGATATGGGGCGGGATCTTCCTTTAGCAGGTGAAAGTCCATATTCTGGGGAGGTTGTCCATTTGCCTGCGGAACCGGGAATCATTAATGATGATGAAATCGCAGGAATCCTTAAAAAATGGAATTTTTTTGACGCTGAAGTTAACCCGGCTGGGCGGTTTGAAAATGAATTTGTTGATGGCGGGGATCCTTTGACTCTCATTGATCAGAAAACAGCACTTATGTGGCAGCGGGGTGGGCTTGATATTGCCTCCAGTCGGACAATGCAGCGGGAGATAGGTGAGTTGAACGGTCGGGGATTTGCCGGTTTCAGCAATTGGCGCCTGCCTACCATGGAGGAGGCCATGTCTCTTATGGAACCGGAAAAAAATCAAAAAGATGTTTATTTAAACCCTGTATTCTCAAAAGAGCAGCCGTTCATTTTTGTTGCAGCTAAGCGAAAACCCGGGGGCTATTGGTTTGTAGATTATAAGCAGGGCAGGGCATTCTGGTCATCAGGAACTATTCCCGGAGGTTTTGGCCGGGTCGTCAGATCTCTTGGTTAGGAAATAGCTTTTCCAGTTGGAGGAGGTTTTTTTTCAGCTCGAGGCCACCTCCAAAACCGGTTAAAGAGCCATCATTGCCAATTATGCGGTGGCATGGAATAATAATCGGGATCGGATTCTTATTGTTAGCTCCTCCAACTGCTCTGCATGCTTTGGGGTTGCCGATCTGTTTTGCGATTTGCCCGTAACTTGCAGTTTTGCCATAGGGGATCTGTTGCAGTTCCTGCCAGACCTTGAGTTGAAAGTCAGTTCCTTCAAGATGCATCTTCACTTTAAAGTTTTGCAGACGACCGGCAAAATATTCTTTAAGCTGATGTTGAACATCTGAAAAGTATTCTTTGTTCAAGTCCCAGTGTTCTTCTATTGCTGTATGGTCAGCCGAGTTCGGGAAATGAAGCTTTTCAAGCAAGCCATTTTCTCCGATTAAAAGCAGTCGTCCTATGGGGGTATGGCAGTAGCAATACTGTTTCATGGTAAGAGAATCTCCGGGGCATAAAGAGGGTGATTCACCTGGGGCGGTGGTATCCACAGGGGAAAATTACTGATAGACTCTGTTTTTGTATTTTATCCAACCGTCAGGGTGTCGTTTCCCCGGATCGTGGTGGGTCCAATGTACAATGCCGCCTTTGGAGTGCCACTCATATTCACCGTAGAAGGAAATTTCTTCTCCCTCTTTGAGGGAATTTATCCGTGGTGCAAGGTCTATATTATGGGCGATGAGAATTGTCATATCATCGGTAACTTTGATTAAAAATTTCTGGTGTTTTGCACCTTTGAGGTCATCAGGGAGTAGTTTGACCACAATGCCGCCACCTTGAACCTGAACATTACTTTTTTTGCCGGTATACGCCTGGGCAATTTGTTGTGCTTGAGGTGCAGGAAGATTGCTGCTTTTTTCTTCATAGAAGAATTTTCCAACCAAAAGAAGCAGAAGGAGCAGGAAAAGCAGGAATGGTTTTTTAGCTATCTTCATGGGGGGTATGGCGAGAGAAGAGTTTTTACGATGCCGTCAGTATAGGGTATGTATGATTGTAGTGTAAAGAAATAATATTATAAATATCTTCCTGTATGCTTCTCAAATTATCAATAAAAGAGTAAATTTCCAATTTCTGTTCAAATTGTTGAAATCATAGGCGGAACATGGTTTTATTGCGTAAGGTACTAACCTTTGGCACGAGAGAATCTATGTCTTTTATACCGGTAATAGGAAAATCGATAAAGAAACAGCTTGAAGAGCGGGAAGAGGAAATTCTTTCGCCGTTTGCAGCACTAAATAAAAATTCCTCCGGTCGGCAGGTTGTTGAAGAAGAGGATATGTGTGATATGAGGCTGCCCTTTCAGAGGGACAGGGATCGTATAACACACTCTAAGACTTTCAGGCGACTCAAA
>JAUVON010000237.1 GCA_030599175.1 Desulfobulbaceae bacterium
ACTGGACTTATAAAAGCGGGTTTTCACGTTTATCAGATTTTTAAACACCTCAAGGACAAAACATTCAATGAGAACCTCCCTCTGATCGTCGGTGAGCCGGAAGTCCTCAATATACCCGATTTCAATGCTTTTAAGGAGGATAGGGGCGCCAATTGATAAAGATTGGGCATTTTGCGAGAGGATAAGGAATCGTTTTCCAGGTGCCTGTAATTCCGGTAGAGATTCAACCGCATTTTTATAACTGGTATAGAGGTGATATTCTTCTCCATCCACGGGAGGCGCATTTTTCTTTTTCTTCGGTTTATCTGGAGTGATAAAACTAATCCCGCCATACAGCATTCGCGCCAGGGGGCCTGTGGATACTTCAAGCCCTGAAAAATCAGCCTCTATTTCGATGCCGCGATGTATCCAGAACACACTTTTTTTACTCAGAAAATGGAGATACTGCTGATAGACAAAAATAGTCGTCCGAATCTCTTTCCCTGACTTGTCAAGATCTACATCAATTACCTCTCCAACGTTGATATTTTTGAAATAGACAGGGGAGTTGAGTGACAGGGAATTTGCTTCATCAGAGGACAGGATGAAGGATTTACCTGGGCGAAGAGGTTTTTGCGGCGGCGGTTGGGGGAGAATCTCAAAAGAGTTCTTAAAAGCACCTTCTCCCAGCTGGAAAGTAATATAAGGTCCAGAGATCACGAGTCCAAGATTTTCGATACCGGTGGGGCTTATCTCTGGTTTAACGAGCCAGAATCTGGTTTTTTCCCGCAGGATCAGGTCAGCCCTGGGATCAAGAAGGATATGGGCTGTCACACTTCGCTGCTCATCATTGTTGAACCGGATCTCTTTCACAAATCCTGCCTCCAGGCCGCGGTACATCACCTTGGTGCTTCCCTCCACAATACCTTCCCCCGAGGCCAGTTTGAGGGTCATGGGGATACCGTAGTTGGCGGATTCATAGTCGGGGTACAACTGGAAGATATGCCCGTTCTGTGCCTCCGGCTCCTCTTGAAGCTGTTCCGGGGTGTACAGCAGGATGCCACCCCGGATAAGGGAGGCCAGGGATTCAAGCTGGATTTTCATATTGGGCAGCTTGCCGCT
Source organism: Desulfobulbaceae bacterium (assembly GCA_030599175.1). GTDB lineage: Bacteria > Desulfobacterota > Desulfobulbia > Desulfobulbales > Desulfocapsaceae > Desulfomarina. Next base: position 1,102 of record JAUVON010000237.1, read on the forward strand.
GATCTGTAAACCGCTCACATTGCAGAAGCGGCTCTCTGTTCGTACCAGGTGGCTGTATTCGGGTTTTATGAAAAGGTCTATCAGGATATTTTCATCTCCTTCAAGCCGGTAGTTTTCAACATTTCCAATTTCTAAATTCCTGTAGTAAATGTTGGTACCGGTCTGAATGGATCCAAGCTTTTCCGCCTTGAGTTGAATATGCAGTCCCGGAGTATCCCTGGATATTGGCGGACTTGTCGAAAGTCCGTTAAATTCACGCTCTGGTACTGTTGAGGAACCGACCTGGACACCTATGTAACTGCCGGAGAGGATTGTATCCAGTCCCTGGACGCTGCCTGCAGACAGCTTGGCACGCACCACCCAGAAAAGTGTGTCCTCAACAAGAAATTCAACTACTGACGGCTCCATTTTGACTGTCGCTTCCACCCTTTTATTCTTGAGATCCGGTTGTAAAGTTTTGACGAGTCCTACCGGGATACCTTTGGCCATCACCTGGGTTTTCCCGGGGGAGAGACCTGTCGCGTCCTGGAAATAGATGGTTATATCGACGCCGCGGTTCTGATAGCTTGAATAGAGAATCCAGCTGCAGATCGAGAGGGCAAGGATTGGCAGGATCCAGATTATTGAAATACCACGTTTTTTTCGTATTACTGGTTGTTCAGTCATGGGCTGTTTTTGCATAATGGGTGTATTTATCCCACATTATTCGTGGGTCGAAGGTTATTGCTGCGCACATGGTGGCGGCGACAACAAAGCAGAAATAGGTTGCTGCGGGTGCCGCATGGATGGAGGAGAAAAATCCGAAATCGACAAGAACGGTTAACAGGGCTATAACAAAAATATCCAGCATTGACCATCTGCCGATAAAGGCGATAAAGCGGAACATTGCTGTCTTCTGTTTCAGGTACCTGGTGGATCTGGGGTGTGTTGACAGGAGGAGAATGGTAAGACCGACTATCTTAAACATGGGAACCACTATACTGGCAGTGAAGATAATCAGGCCTATCGCATAGGAGCCGGTATGAAAAAAGTAGATAATGCCGTCCAGAATTGTTGATCGATCCGCTACTCCGAGGAAATCTACCCGCATAATAGGCATGATATTGGCGGGAATAAAAAAAACGATAGATGTCATCACCAGGGCCCAGGTACGGGATACACTCTGGGGTTTGCGACTATGCAGGCCATCACCGCATCTGGGACAGGTGGTAGCGGAGGATAAAGAGAGTTTATGACAGGTATGACAGACTTGAATCCCTCTCTCTGCTGCTGTTACAAAAGTGGTCGCGTCTCTGTCGGGAAATTCCACCTGCTGCTGCTGATGCTTCTCTTTTCCACCTCTTTCTATGGTCTCCCAGAAGAAATCTTTATCTATTACTGTTGTAATGGCCAGGCTGGTAAGTACAAGTAAGATGAAGCAGAGCAAGCCGGTATGGTAATGGATTTCAGAATGACCCATCATTTTTATTATGGTAATCATTATGCCCAGGAGATAGACTTCTACCATTGCCCATTCTTCGAGTTTGAGATAGGTTCGGAAGAGTCGGGCCAGGTAAAGAGGATACCATTTGAACCGCAACTGCAGGCTGAGGATGAAGACGAGAGAGAGAAGTACCAGGGGAAGGATAAGGGCTGAGAACAGCGTCATGAAGGCGACAAAATAGTAATCATTTGTGTAAAAAATGACTATAGAATCGATTATATTGGCACTTCCTTTGAATCCGAAACTTTCAAGGGTCATCAGGGGAAGTAATACTGCGGGGAAATAGAGAAACAGCCCTGTTATGCTGAGAGCAAGGGTTTTGGCGATGGAATGGGTAGATCTTCGGCTGATTGTTGTGCCGCAGCGCGGACAGACAACTGAGTGACCCGGAGGGGCTTCCACGACGGGCAAAAGCAGGTCGCATCCTTCACATGCCGTAAAGTTATCAAGACTGTTTTTCTGAGACTTCAAAAGTATACCATTGTTGTCTGGATGCTGAGTTTGGAGTACCTGAACGACTGTAATATAGTTATCATGAAGGAGATAGTAATGCGATACTGCCCGATGGTTAAGTAAAATGTTATATTTCAACAGAGATTTTGCAAATTAGTTATAATAAAAACTATGATGGCGTCAAAGAAAGAGTGGCTGAAGATTCAAATCAAGACCGAACCGATGCTTATTGAGCCGATCAGCGATTTTCTCATTGGTATTATCGGGGCGGGGGTGGAAACCGGTGCAAAGGATGAGGATTCCTATGGGACTGTGACCGGCTACGTAGAACAATCTGATCTGGATCAAGATACAATAGATATTATTCTGGATCAGGTGTCCTCCTACCTGACGGAGTTGGCATCACTTTTTAATGCGGCTGAACCAACCCTCACCTCCACTATGATCATTGAACAAGACTGGGGGAAGAGCTGGAAAGAACATTTTAAGCCTTTTTCTATAGTACCGGGTCTTATAATTTCCCCCATTTGGGAAGAGTATGAGAAAGCTCCAGGGGAACTATTGCTGGAGATGGACCCCGGTATGGCCTTTGGCACCGGTCATCATGCCACCACCAGTCTCTCTCTGGGCTTTCTAAAGGAAGTGCTGGCACCTGATACCAAAAGACTAAAAATCCTTGATGCCGGCACCGGCACCGGCATCCTTGGCATGGCTGCTGTTCTGTTTGGAGCAGGTGAAGTTCTGGGCATAGATAATGATCCGGATGCGGTTATGGCTGCAAAAGAAAATGTGGCGTACAATGGCTTGCAGAAAAGTATGCGAGTAAGTTCTGATTCACTGTCTGTCCTGGCAGGAGAGTATGAACTGGTGGTTGCAAATATTGTCCATGATATACTACTGGAACTTTCTACAGACCTTACACGTCTTACGGCCGACAATGGAGTATTGATTCTTTCGGGTATCCTTGTTGGAGAGCAGGTTGAAAGCGTTGTGGCGCGATTTGTGGAGAGAGGGTTTGTCTTGAAAAAAGAAAAGGCACGCGGAGAATGGGTGGCATTGATGTTTGCAAAGGGAGCATGAGGTGAGGAGAACTCCTATTTATCTCTCTTGAAGGTGTTCATGGGTGTGAGCTGGTAATCGGTGTCAAAGATTATGCCTACACCATCATCTTCCTGTCGAACGACAACACCTGTGGCGGTGACCCATATTTTTCCACCGCTGATCTGGCGGAGAGAATCCAGCGAGAGAATAAATTTCAGTTTTTTAAGATCTTCATAGTTTACATGGAAGTTAATTTGAATCTGTGAAGCCATGGGGAAGGGGTGCAGAGTTTTCAGGAAGGCACCGCTTGAACTGATGTTTGCGGCAACAGTGTTTATTGTCAGGGCATCTTTTGCTGCACGCCTGTACACTACTTTAGCCTCCAGATTGAGGAAAAAACGCTGCCGGTCTCTTTGTTCGGTGTTCATGAAACTTCCTTTTACGTAAAAAGTTTCCTGATTTGTCATTCCCGCGTAGGCAGGAATCCAGGGAAAGTGGTAAAACTTTCGTGAAATATACAAGACAATAAGTACGGTAACCAGCGAGAGATGTCAAATTGAATTAAGGTAAATGACCTGGCAGCAGAGGATTTAAGATGAACCGTTTTTTATTTGATCCGTCCACAGTTAATGGTGATACGGTACGGTTGTCAGAAGATGAGTCCCGTCATATTTCAAGGGTGTTGCGGATGCGGCCGGGCACAGAGATAGAGCTGTTTGACGGGGGTGGAGCCGTTTTTCAGGCGGTGATTCTTGAGATTGGTCACAGGGTCACGGCCCGGGTGGGACAATGTATCAGCAAAAAAGAGATACGGGAAAAACC
>JAUVON010000095.1 GCA_030599175.1 Desulfobulbaceae bacterium
GTAGTCCAGGGTCAGGGGAGTAGGCTTGAAACTTTTATACTCCTCGGTGATGTTGTGATATCTTGCAGGTTACCTAACACTTTTCCCGAAATGATCAGCAAAAATAATCTGGAAGCATCAATAATTTGGAATGCTCCATTTGTAGATGGTTTCCTGGAAGTAATTTTGACAGTTTTAAAGTTCCAGAATGCTCCTTTTCGGGCAGGTTCTTCGGTTCTGATTACTTATAAACTGATCAGGAAATATCTCAACCTGCTGTTCATCCAATTTGGTTAATCCACTGGCTTGTAAAAGTTTACCAGTGCCTCAGCAATGCGTGATCAAGCCCTTCAATTGTGTCCCCTTTTAGATCTGAGTCTCATACCTCACTTACCTGCAGGGGTTTGCCCACGTGCTGATGGGGTGTTGATAGACTTCTACATTAAATGGTTTGCTTTTGAGCATGGCAATCCTGTAAAATATTATATAAGAGAATAAAGGATGTAAGGTTGGCTCACGGCGCTGACAGCAGGAGAAATCAAGTGGAAAGGCGTGCGACCGTACAAAAAATGATGCGAGTTTTACATTTCAGCATTTCATAGACCCTGACAAAAGTAACTTGCAGAAACACATAGTATCGTGCAGAAGTTTATGAGCCAGTTGTCCACAGACGTGCGAACCATTAACAACGGAGGAGAAGAAATGAAAACATGTTCTCGAAAAGGGTATGTTGTTTCACTGGCCTTGGCCGGTTCTCTGGTTCTTGGGGCCAGCATGGCATTTTCTGCCAGGGCTGCTACAGAAGAAACAGGAGTTAATCAACAGATTGCAGATACGCTGCATGGGGATTGGGGGAAAATCAACTTCAATCTGCGTTATCGTTTTGAATATGTGGATCAGGACGGTTTGAAAACGACAGATGGTGATACCATACGTTTGCGACTCGGTTATCTGACCCCGAAATTCGCCGGTTTTCAGGCCTTTGCCGAGTTTGAAGGTAATACGGCTGTTTTTAGCGATGATTTTAACGACAAGACAAACGGCAAAACGGAGTATGCTGTAATAGCCGACCTTTCAGAGGCCGAATTGAATCAGGGTTGGCTCTCTTTTTCAAGTATTCCCGATACGGTTATTAAAGGTGGGCGCCAGAGGGTAAATCTTGATAATCAGAGATTTATCGGTGCTGTCGGTTGGCGGCAGATGGAGCAGACCTTTGATTCGGTTAACCTACTCAACAGTTCCCTGGGTAACTTTACTGCAAACCTCACTTATGTCTGGAACGTACGAAATATCCTAAGTAAAGACGTAAACATGAATTCGCCGCTGGCAAACTTGAATTATACCTTCAAGGATATCGGCAAGCTTACCGCTTACGGTTACTGGCTTGATTATAATGATCCCGATGATTCTGGTCCCTATGAGTATGCTTTTTCCTCCCAGACTTATGGCTTGCGTTTTAACGGATCAACCTTGGCTGCCGACAATCTGGAGATTCTGTACACTGCAGAATATGCTTTACAGTCGGATTATGGGGATAATGAGACAGATTATTCAGCGGATTACTACCACTTTATCGGTGGATTGCAGGTTCCCAACACCGCGTCCCTGTTTACAAATATTACAGGAAAAATCGGATACGAGTTCCAGGGCTCCGATGACGGGGTGTCCTTTAAAACTCCTTTAGGCACCAATCATGCGTTTAACGGCTGGGTGGATAAATTTTTAACAACACCTCCGAACGGGCTGCAGGACGTATATGGTCTATTATCAACTGCTATCAGCGGAGTCAATGTCAAGCTGGTCTATCACAATTTCCAGGCCGATGAGGGCAGTGCAGACTACGGAACAGAGTTTGACGCCATGGTGAGCAAAAAGTTTTATGATCACTACACGCTGCTGGTTGCATATGGCAACTATAATGCCGACGAGCTCTATACAGACACTGAAAAATTTTGGGTCCAATTGACGGTCGCTTTCTAGCTCGTATTTTTCACAGTTCAGCGTAAAGCAGCAAGACCGCATTCGATAAACTGTAAGGCTGACGGTAGCACGAATCAAACTCTGTTGAGACAAGAGATTCTTCCATCACGAATTATTGATGGTCTGGAAAAACATGGGCTTTCAGAATGCTCTATTAGCCGCCAGGGTTCTGAAAAAATATTGATTTTAAAAAAGTCCCAGAGTGCTCCATTTCTGGTGGTTTTTTTGGGTGTGGGTAATTTTGACCATAACAGGAATTATCTTAAATTCCGATTTTCCTCAAGTGGTTAATCTTGCCACTTGCATCCTCTCATTTCTTATCCCCTACTGTTAAACAAATTTTATTTGTGATTGAATAAGTAATAATTACTTTAAAAGAGACGTTCCATGCGTAAGGACAAACCGAGTCGTACTGCGTACAAGGTCGCTCTGAATATCATAACTTTGGGTGCGAAACCTGGGATGGACAAAATTTTTCCTCCCGGTATTGTCGAAGCTACGGCAAAGCTGCTCGTTGCATCCGGTCTGGTAAGTGCGACTGTAGTTCGCTGGTGCAGTTCCCAAATAATGGTCTCAGTTTATGAAGCATTCGACTGGATGATACCGGGGCAGTTTGAAGCCTTTGCTCACAGAAAGGCATTTTGTGAGCGCCAAGTCAGGGAAGGAATTTGTAAAGGCGCAACACAGGTTCTTATCCTGGGAGCTGGTTACGACACATTAGGATGGCGCTTGGCACCGGAGTTTACCGGTGTAGAGTTCTTTGAGATCGATCACCAGGCAACGGCGCAGCTCAAGGCAAAGAGTATAGAAGCGATGGGAACGCGAGATAATCTTCACCTGATTTCAGTGGATCTCAGTGAACGGAGACTGGCAAACGTTCTTACCGCAAACAAGTCATGGGACAGGGCAGCTCAAAGCGTTATGCTGGCAGAAGGTCTGTTGATGTACTTACCTGATGCAGCTGTACGGGATTTGCTCAGTCAGTGTGCTGCAATGACCGGCGCTGGAAGCCGGATCGCTTTTACCTATATCGGTACAAATGCTGATGGCCGCCCTGACGCCGGACCGTGGACGAGGTTGCTTCTGTGGAGTCTTAAACTTAATGGAGAACCGTGGCTCTGGAGCATACGACCCGAGCAACTGAACCGGTTCCTTGAAGAAACAGGTTGGATGAGTGCACCGGAGTTGTTGGGAACCAACAATAAGCATGGTGTAGAGTTCTTCGCTGTCGCAGTGAAATAAGAGCGTTGGGCAATGGTGAAAACATATGAAAATAATACACTATCTCTACAACGCCTTTGTCATTGAATCAGGCAATAAAAAACTCGCCATTGATCCGGGGGCGATGTTTTTTTATTTTTTTAGACTTACAACGTCAATTCCAAAATCTGAATGGAAAGATATCACGCACATTTTTATCACCCATGGAGATATAGACCATTATTGGTATACGGACAGGATGGCAGAGGTCTCCGATGCTCCCATTATCTGCAACGAAACCATGGTGAGAAGCATCCAGGGTGAAAAGCTCATCCTCAGTCCCAGGGATAAGGGACTTTCCTTCACAACACCCATAAAAAGGCTTCACACCATTTCAGTCGATGAAACAATTCAGCTGGACGGAATGTCAATCACCGGAATACATGCAACACACGGTTCTCTTACTTTGAAACTTGGACCTTTTTCTAAAACATTTCATCCTGGGCCGGAAGAAAGGGTTGGCTGGGGGGCGATCGGATTCAATATTCAACTTGATGGTAGGAGTATTGTAAATCTTGGCGACACTCTCCTTCATGAAAAGGAGTGGAGTACCATAAAGAATCCTGATGTCCTGATGATACCGATCGGAGGGAAAACCATTCATAATACCATGGATGAGGAAGAAGCCTTAAAGGCGGTAGGCATCATGAAACCAAAACTGGTCATTCCCTGTCATTATAACTGCCCAGCATTTTTTAGTAAAAAATATAACCCGGCTGATGCGAAGATGTTTCAAGGGGAAGTTGAAAAGATGGGTATCACGTGTCGGGCTCTCCATTGTGGAGATTCAATAAATATTTGAATGTTCACGGGTTACCGGTTTCTGTATCGAGATAGCCGGAAACCAAACCAGCAACGATGTTACCTGGAAACGTTTTTCAAGGTAGAGGTCCTTATTGCCGGAAATAGAGGAAAATCATGGCCAAGATACTCGTAATGAATGGTTCATACCGGAATAATGGTATTACTGATCAAGTCATTAAGACTATGGCAGAGGAACTTGAGACAGATGGGGCAGAGGTCGAAACTATCCTTCTGCGTGACTATCCCATAGAGTTTTGCCTTAATTGCCGAGAGTGCACTCAACAACCGGGTAATCTGCCGGGTGAGTGCGTACAACATGACACCATGCAGGAATTGATCAACAAAATAGAAAAGAGTGATAGCTTTATCCTCGCTTCGCCCACTAACTTTGGGTCAGTCACTGCAATCTTTCAGCGCTTTATGGAGAGGCTTGTAGTTTATGCCTATTGGCCATGGAATATGAATGCTCCAAAGTATCGCAAAGCGAATGTCGTCAAGAAAAAAGCCGTACTTGTTTCCTCATGCGCCGCTCCTGGATTTTTAGGTCGCTGGATCTATGGGACACGCAAACAACTTAAAACGACTGCTCAAACTATTGGTGCTAACACCGTTGGTACAATTTTTATGGGTTTAATTGCCAAAGACCCACACCATAGGTTATCAGAAAAAGTACAGGCAAAAGCCAGAGCTTTGGCAGTAAAACTGTTATAAAAGTAAAATCAAACACTCTGTTTCGGGCTCTTTTTTTGCTGTTGGCTTATGCCTGGCTCCTAAAAATGGTCGAAGCAATCTTGAAAGAGAGTTATGAAAGCGATTGTATACACAAAATACGGTCCACCAGATGTTCTTCAGCTAAAAGAGGTCCCAAAACCAGCGCCGAAGGACTTTGAAGTACTTATAAAGGTTCGCGCATCATCCGTCAATTCATGGGACTGGGAGTTTATGAACGGTATACCGCTTATAAACCGACTCTTCTACGGGCTCTTCAAGCCAAAGAAAACGAAACAGAGGCTCGGCTCTGACGTTGCTGGGATAGTTGAAGTGGTCGGCAAAAGCGTGTTGCGTTTCCAGCCAGGCGATGAGGTCTTCGGTGACCTATGGGATAACTGGGGTGGTTTTGCTGAATATGCCTGCGCTCATGAAACTGCTCTTGAACCGAAGCCGGAGAATTTGACTTTTGAGGAAGCAGCCGCCGTACCTCAAGCAGGTGTCTTAGCCTTGCAAGGACTTCGCAAAGCAGGACAAATAAAGCCGGGACAGAAGGTCTTGATTAATGGGGCTGGTGGTGGTGTGGGTACATTTGCTATTCAACTTGCTAAGCTCTCTGGGGCTGAAGTGACGGGCGTAGATGCCTCACATAAACTGAATGTTGTTCGCTCTGTTGGCGCAGACCAAATACTTGATTACACCCAGGAAGATTTCACTAAATCCGAAGAACGTTACGACCTAATCATTGATTGTCAGAATTTCCGTTCCATGTTCGACAATAAGCGCGCGTTAAAATCTGGAGGAACCTATGCAATGATCGGAGGTTCCATAGCACGAGTCTACCAACTGTTGTTCTTAAGCCTCATTGGGCTGCTGACGCGTGAGACTAGGAAACTTCGTTTAGTGGTGGAGGGTCCAAACAAAGGGCTAGCACATCTGAAAGATCTTATCGAAGTCGGTAAGCTTCTCCCTGTTGTTGACAGAACTTATCCATTGAGCGAGGTGCCCGAGGCATTGCGTTACTTTGGAGAAGGGCGGCACAAAGGAAAGATCGTAATCACCATAAAGAACTAGATGCGAGCGATCAGAAGATGCCATGAAAGCAGTTGTTAATGAACATTATGGATCGCCGGACAACCTAGAGATTCGCGAAATCCCTACGCCTGAACCACAGGCTGGCGAAATCCTGGTCAGAGTCCATGCAACAACGGTAGGCCGAACGGATAGCTGCGCCCTTCGGGCACATCCGTTTTTTGTGCGACCGGTCACAGGGCTGCTACGCCCTAAACGAACCGTGCTCGGCCTCGACTTCGCCGGAACGGTCGAGGTGGTCGGAAAAGGTGTTGTGAAGTTCGAGCAGGGGGACCGCGTTTTCGGCTTGACACCGGGCGGTTACGGTGCGCACGCAGAGTACGTTTGCCTGTCCGCAGACGGTGTAGTCACCGTCATGCCGCCTGCCAAGCGATTTCACGAGGTCGTAGTATGCGAGGGTGCCTGGTATGCCAACACTTACCTTAAAAAGTTTAATCTTAGACCTGGCCACAAAATCCTGATTTACGGCGCATCCGGAGCTATCGGCACCTCGGCCGTACAGTTCTCAAAAATCTATGGAGCCAACGTGACCGCAATCGTGTCGACGCCGCATCTTGACCTCGCGAGACACTTAGGAGCAGATCGCGTTGTCGACTACACTGCTGAAGACTTTACAAAGATTGGGGATTCCTTCGATTTCGTCCTCGACGCTGTCGGGAAAACGTCATACTTTCGATGTCGACCGCTCCTGAAACGGGAAGGCGTGTTTGCTGCGACAGATCTTGGGCCTTGGTGGCAAAATGTCATCTTGGCAATCTGGTCGACACTCACCGGCAAGGAGCGGGTTGTGTTTCCCACCCCGCGCCACGACCCATCATTTCTCGAATTTCTAAAAGAGCGCATCCAGGCAGGTGAGTTCCGCGCAGTCATTGATAGAGAGTATCCCCTGCGGAACATCGCTGATGCCTATCGCTATGTGGAGACAGAGCAAAAGGCTGGAATCGTCGTTATCAAAGTCGTGCCAGAGGACTTTTCGCCCGAAACTTAGCCAGGTGATGCATATATCCTATTGTGCACATCAGCTTGAAGATCCTAAAATGCTGGCCTTTGACCAAAAGCAGACATACCGAAGCGTGTTCTTGGCTCAGCATAACAACCGAACCCGGGAGATCCTGCAATTTCCCATCCTGTCGAACTGAAGGAGACCATGATATGATAAAATTTACTGAGGCCGCGTCTGTTTTTCTCAAAGGTTTCAGGCGTAATAAAGTTTCCCTGACGGGAATGATCATAATCAGCATCACCTTTCCTCTTCTCATTGTCTGTGCCCTCCTTGATGTTCTGGAAGTTATTCACAGCCCTCTTTTCGGTGCCTGGATTTATGGTATCCTCACCCCGCTCTTTATCCTGGGACATGGTATCTTCTTCATAGGTTTCTTTTTTGTCGGATCCGGTCCGGACAAAGAATCTCCATGCAGCTACGGGTATATTAAAAATCACTTTTCACATGTTTCTGAGAGAACCAACTTTGGTAAACTTATCCTTCTGGCCTCATTTCTTGCCATCGGCAACTTTATTGTACTGGTTTTGGTAGGGTACACCGGGCACCATTACAGTGAAACACCGCGGTTTTGCGGTACACTGTGTCACTCTTCCATGAGTCCTGAATCCAGGGCTCACGAAATTTCTCCACACTCACGGGTTGCTTGTGTCGACTGCCATGTCGGATCAGGCATGAAAAACTTCATCTCCTCGAAGATTGCCGGCATACGGCAGGTTGTAGCGGTTACCGTCGGATCATACAGTCGACCGATACGAATGCCCACCCACGGTTTACGGCCTGCCAAACAAACCTGTGAAGAATGTCACCGGCCCGAACTGTTTCATGGTGACAAACTCAAGATAATAGACAGATATGAAAAGGACGAAAAGAACACTCATCTGCAGACCGCTCTCCTTATGAAAGTAGGCTCCGGAGGACAGGGTACCGGTGCGCGTGGTATTCACTGGCATGTGTCCAATAAAGACAAAATCATGTACACTTATGAGGATGATTTTCGCGAGCTTATCTCCGAGGTTCACCTGTTTAAAGCCGATGGCAGTGAGATCATATTTAAAAATCCTGAAGTTAAAGCTGAAAACCACTCAAGATCTCCGGAACATCGGAGTAAGGAGATGGATTGTGTTGACTGTCATAATCGCCCGGCCCACATCTATCTCTCTCCCGAGGAGGCAATGGACCAAAGGATTTCCAATGGTATGATTTCCTCAGAACTTCCTTTTATCAAAAAGAAAGGCATGGAACTGATCACAGCGGCCTACCCTTCAAAGGAGCAGGCTTTGCAGGTGATAGCAACTGCTCTGCCTGCTTGGTATACAAAACACTATCCTGAACTGGCCGGGGGAAAAGGTGCTCATATAATCCAAGCGGCAGCATCGTTACAGGAGGCCTATCGTGAAAACATCTTTCCAGATATGAAGATTGGCTGGAACACCTACTCAAGCAACTTGGGGCACCATGATGACGGAGGTTGCTTCCGTTGCCATAACGATACATTTGAAGCAGCTGACGGATCAAGCATTCCACAAGACTGTGAAACCTGTCATATTCTGCTGGCCGAAGATGAGTCGGAGCCGGAAATTATCCGTACCTTGCAGGGTGAGTAAAAATGTTTTCTGTCACATCGGATCAACTTTTTCAATCTAACCTCTATTCGGCGAGCCGGGGTTTTTTCTCCCCCAGCTCACAGACTATCCCACCAACGGGTTCGCATAGGCCGTTCGTTAAGATTGCCATATCGAATGTACTATGATTTGACTCAACCCCAAACGAAACACTACTACTGTAAATGAAATTAAGAAGTTATCCCAAAAATCTAGCAACATAAAAAGGTGCTCTTGACTATTGGAAAATCAAAGTTTTCCCGAATAGCCTGACAGAAAAAAGCATTTTGAAATCATAAATGTTTCCAGAAAATTTCGGAGTTGGTCTGGAATTTTTCTTGAGAGTTGGTGTCCATTTATTTTGGCTCACTTCAGTTGTGAGTGGCTGCCGATTAAGAGAA
>JAUVON010000349.1 GCA_030599175.1 Desulfobulbaceae bacterium
AACGAGGTTGCCCACTTTGGCCTGGGTGCACCACAGCAGTATATTGCCTTCTCTCCTACACCCTCCTTTGTCAGCGACGAGCTGTTACAGTATTATACAGAGTTTGATTCCAATAGAGCAAAGTCTATGCTGGATGAAATCGGTCTGGTTGATAAGGACGGTAATGGATGGCGAGACCTGCCAAATGGAAAACCACTCATTTTAAATCTTCAAGTTCCGACGCAGGGTATTGCCATGAAAGTTGTCGAACTTGTAGGTCAGCACTGGAAAAATGTTGGTGTTAAAACCACTGTAAAAGAAGTCACAACAGATGAATTTCGTTCAGCCCAGTCTGCCAATAAACTTGATGTAGTCATGTATTCCAAAGGCCAGCCATTGGCTAAGATTATTGGTATTGCAGAGTTATTTCTGCCACCCTTTGATGATTACTTTACAGTGAGAACCGGTATGCTCTGGGGTGAGTATCTCGAATCAGATGGTGCTTCAGGAGTGAAACCACCAGCCTATGTCTATCAGATGATCGATGATATTGGTGCGTTTCAGTCAGCTATAGCAGGTTCAGACGAATCCAACGCATTTGGTGTGAAGCTTGTTGAAGGGATGGCAAAAAACCTTTTGTTTATCGGAACAGTGAAAGGTGTATTGCCTGTTTATCATAGTAATACATTGAAAAATTTTGCAAAATTCAAGGTGAATGCCGCCGCCTATTACAGGGCTTACCCTCACCTGCCGTCTCAATGGTATCTGGAAAAATAATTGTTGAGTTGTTGACCTGATCGTTCCATCCACGGGCAGTTGTTTACTGCCCGTGGACATACTAAATCGACATATATGGGTCACTTGTCCCACTGAAAAAACAGGTAGGAGGCTTAGAAAAATCCCCAATGCTTCAATTTGTCCGGTTCACTGTCATGCGCGCCTTTATGGCACTTTTCACTTTGGTAATGGTATCCTTCATCGTTTTCAGCCTGATGGAACTTGTGCCGGGTGACTGTGCAGAACGTTATCTGGCTTTCAAAACCTCCCAGGGTGATGCCATAACCATCGCTGACATAGATGCAGAACGCGTTCGACTGGGTCTTGACAAGCCTTATATGGTACGCTGGGGGAAATGGATTGTTAATGCTTTCCAGGGGGAGTTTGGTGATAGTTGTATCTTACGGCTTAGTATCAGTCGTCTGCTGGGGCAGAAATTCTGGTTGAGTCTTGGTATCTGCCTGACCTCCCTGCTTCTTGCTTATATGATTGCCATACCCATCGGAATTATTTCAGCCACGTCAAAAAATCCCGTGCTGAACAATAGCCTGCGGTTTGTCAGTTACCTCGGACTGGCAATGCCGAATTTCCTGCTCGCTTTGATGATCATGCTGTTTTCAACCATGGTTTTTGGTGACACCCTGACCGGGCTGTTTTCCAAAGAGTTTCGGGATGTTGCCTGGTCCCTTGCCCGGGTTAAGGATTTTCTGTCACATGCCTGGCTGCCCATTTTTATCCTTGGATGGTCGGCAACCGCTTTTGCAATTCAGACCGTTCGTGCGCTTATGTCCGATGAAATCGGCAAGCTGTATGTCGTTGCCGCATCTGCCCGTGGTCTGAGCGGGCGCAGGCTGCTTTGGCGTTATCCGGCCCGCCACGCTCTGGCACCGATCATCAATTCTCTGGGTTTTGATTTGAATCGTATTTTCAACGAGTTGCCGATTGTGGCGCTGATTCTCACCTTAACTGAAGCCGGATCACTGCTAATTGACGCTCTTGCCAAATCAAATGACCAGCAGATGGCCGGTGCTATTATTTTTATGTTGACCGCCAGTATCGTTGCAATAAATTTTGTGACGGACATTACTCTATCCTTGGCGGACCCCCGCATCCGGCGTAGTCTTTTTGGATAATTGAATATGACAGATACCATAAACACAGATACCAATTCAAAACAGAAACTGAAGGAAGATTATTTCACTGCCTCTCAAGCTCAGTTGATCTGGACCCGTTTCAAAAAACAAAAAGCCGCCATGGTGGGTGCTTTTGTTCTTGCCGTAATGATCCTGTCGGGATTTTTTGCCCCTTTTCTGACACCTTACGACCCGACAATTGCCGGAAGAAACGCAAACTATCAAAACGGTGCACCGCAAATTCCGAAATTTTGGGATGAAAATGGTTTTTCTGTACGACCCTTCATCTATACTTATGAACGATCACGCTCCATTAAAAGCAACTTCCGGTGGGTGACAAAGATCGACAGGCAGCAACGTCGATATGTGGTTCTTTTCCCTGAAGGAGATAAATACAAATTCTTGGGCATAAATTTTACCACTCATTTGTTTGGACTCGATAAAGGTAAAATACACATTTTTGGGACGGATTCGACCGGTAAAGACATTCTTTCCAGAACCTTCCATGCCGTAAACACATCCCTCGCAGTGGGCACGATCGGAGTTTTTATTGCCTTTTTTCTCGCACTGATAATTGGCGGTATCGCAGGTTTCTATGGTGGTTGGATCGATTCGGTTTTGCAGATGATAACCGATGCAATCAAGACGATCCCCGCAATTCCGTTGTTCATGGCCATAGCTGCATTTATTCCCGATACCTGGAGTTCCGAGACACGGTTTTTATTTATTTCCGTCATCCTCGGGCTCATCGGCTGGACCACGCTGGCCAGGAGGATTAGAACTCACCTGCTGACCGAGAGAGGCCAGGAGTACGTCCTGGCTGCGACCCTGTGTGGTGCATCACCGGCCCATATTATCAGACGTCACCTGTTACCGAGTTTCACCAGTTATATTATTGTCGATCTGGTCATTTCATTTCCCTATATGGTACTATCAGAAACGGCACTTAGTTTTATTGGCCTGGGCTTGAAAGATCCTGTGAATTCCCTTGGTGTGATGCTGCAAAGCGTGACAAGTGCAGATGTTCTGCTCAATTACCAATGGTATTTCATACCGGTTCTTTTTTTTATCACTCTTGTGCTTGCCTTTGTTTTTGTTGGTGACGGACTGCGTGATGCTGCTGATCCTTATTCGGATACAAGAAAATGACAAAACCTTTAATCTCAGTAAAAGATCTGACCCTCCAGTTCAGAACCGACGAAGGTCTGTTGACCGCGGTTGATAATGTCTCCTTTGACATAGCGCCTGGTGAAGTGCT
>JAUVON010000377.1 GCA_030599175.1 Desulfobulbaceae bacterium
ATGCCAAAAGAGAATCCTTGACTTTTTACGAGTTCGTCTTACTTCGGCCCCAAAACTCCAATACTCCATCACTCCAATACTCCAGAAGGCCCCAACTTTGCAAAAAACGCACCTGAAACGGAATAACCTTTGTTTTGGTTAAAGACCCGATAATTAATCCCATGGGAGGAAGATAATGATAAAATTACTATCGATGATTTTGATGTGCCTGTTCCTTGCCGTACCGGCCTATTCAGATGACGGGGACGCAATCCTTCAAAAGGTTGATCGCAACCTCAACCCGGACAGTTTTGAGATGTACCGCAAGCTGATCAATATTGAACCGGACGGCTCGAAAAAAGAGTTCATTATGTTCACAGTTAAAAAAGGCCGTGACCAGGTTGCATCCGTTTTTTTATCCCCTGCAAGTGAAAAAGGGCGGGCCACTTTGCGGTTGGGGGAGAACATGTGGCTTTACATTCCGAATGTAGGCAAACCGATCCGCATCACCAGCCTCCAGTCGGTGACCGGAGGAATATTCAACAACGCTGATATCATGCGGCTTGACTACAGCGCTGAATACAATTGCGAAAAAATGGAGCAGCAAGAAGGCCTTTTGGTACTTTATTTAAAAGCCAAAACCAGATCTGTTGCCTATGACAGCCTTAAAATGTGGGTGGACGATAAAAAACTTCTTCCTAATACAATCGAATGTTTTGCTTCTTCCGGAATGCTGATAAAGACCCTCTATTTAAAAAAAAATACGGATTTTGGCGGCGGTATTGTGCGTCCTGCCGTGATTGAGACAGACAGCCCATTACATAAGGGATATAAATCGATCATGATCTTTGCCAGGATGAAGAAAAGAGACCTTCCCGATGAAGCCTTTACCCTTAATTTTCTTCCCAGAGTAGAAAGCCTGCGATGAGTAAGACGCTGTTCGCCCTTAGCGTGTATGTGGCGGGCCTGGTTTTAATTTTTTTTCAGCCTGCTTTTGGCCAGGGTGAATATGAGTTTGATCTGTCTGAAATTGAAAAGGAGATCGAAAAAAAACCATACTACATCGGCGGTCTTCTTGAGTTCAGGCCGGTTCTTTTCGGTCTGGATCGTGACTCTGCCTTTTACAAGATCAAATTCTATGATAAAGACGAGGGATCAACCCTGGAACAATACAATTCTCGTCTTCGCCTCGAGGGAAGCTATCAGAAGGGCATTGCGAGTCTTGATTTCAGAACTGACAGTAAGCTCTGGTACGACTATCAGGGTTGGGACGGGGACATTACTTTTCTGGAAGGGTATTTTGCACTAAAACCAGGACCGAGTTTTGCTCTTGAGGCCGGCAAAAAGGTCGTCCAATGGGGGAAAGGCTATGCTTTCAATGCCGTGAATTTTGTTTCACGCCCCAAAGACCCTGATAACCCCACCGAGCCCGTAGAGGGGTATTATCTTGCCGTTGCCGACTGGATCAAGAGCTTTGGAGGTCCTTTAAAAACGCTGGCCTTCACACCGGTAATCCTGCCGGTCACGGAATCCATAAACGACGATTTTGGTGAACCGGACCACATCAATTTTGCCGCCAAACTTTACGGCCTTCTCTGGGACACCGATATAGACATCCTTTTTTTCACCGGGAAGAGCCGAACCACCAGTTACGGTCTGGATTTTGCCAGAAATATCACAGCAAACTTTGCGGTTCACGGGGAGTTTGCGTGGCTCCCTGGGTTTGATAAAAAATCCATAGACAGCCAGGGGCATCTCTACACCGAAAAATCGGATATCCTGAAATATCTTTTCGGTATTCGATATCTTACCACCAACGATATGACGTTCATCATTGAATACTATCACAATGGCGCAGGTCTTGACGAGGAGGACGCTGATAATTTTTACAGGTTTGTTGACATGGCATACGACACGTATCTTTCCACCGGAAATAGTTCTAACCTTAACAGGGCAGCTCAGTTATCCCAAGGATCTCTATCTACCGCCAAACCGATGCGCGACTATCTCTATTTTCGAGCCAGTTGGAACGAACCATTCGATATCCTTTACTTTACCCCGGCAGTTTTCTCGATAATCAATTTAAACGATCAAAGTCTGTCTATAACTCCGGAACTTCTGTACAAACCTATAACCAACCTGGAATTAAGATTACGTGGCGCCTTTCTGGCAGGAGGCAAGAATACCGAATACGGCGAAAAGCTGAATGATTACAAGATTGAATTGAGGGTCAGGTATTTTTTTTAACTAACGAATAGGGATGACAAAGATTATGAATATTTCTTTTTGCATTTCATTCCTCTTTTGGTACAAGCGTATGAGGGAATGTAGACAGAATAAGGATATTTAATCTCAAAAGAAAACTCCATGTCCTCTGGGTGTAAATAGGGTCGAGAGGAGTTAAGGGTTCGCGCAAAAATAACTTCACATTCTCTCATCTCATCTTCAGGTCGTCTTCGGTCGATCTTCACTCACGAAGTCCTCGAAATAGTTCACTATTCCTGTGGCTTCGCTCATTCAGATCGGCCAAATCCAACCTAAATCTGAGTCCCGCTTCAGCGGGATGAAGTTATTTTTGCGCGAACCCTAAGGTGGCTCTAAGGCTGGGCTATATCACTGTGAAATGAGATTCTTCGAACTCAGGCTTCCCCTCGTATTGTTTCATGAAAAATCCCGGCGTTGTATCTGCATTCTCAATTATAGACGGATTTATGTCAATCCCGGCCTGGTGATAGGCCTTAATGATAGACTTGGGCTGGGGCGGACAGCCCTTTATGGCAATCATCTCCTGGATGTCCGGGTTGTCCTTATGAAGCTGGTACATACAGTTCCCGGACA
>JAUVON010000310.1 GCA_030599175.1 Desulfobulbaceae bacterium
TGAGGCGGAAAATTTATTAACCAGCAGCACCAAGGGGCCATCATATAAAATGGTCTCATCTTTATCACTTAAGATACGTTTATCGCCAAAACTGTTTTTAACCTGCACCACGGGACCGGATTCAATAAACAATCCCGCAATATCTACTGCATCAATTAGTGCCCCCCCACCGTTATCACGAAGATCGAGCACAAGGCCATCAACATTTTTTTTCTTCAGCTCTATTATTTCCTTACGGGTATCCTCCGTCGAGTTCCTTCCATGAGCACCATTGCGAGTGCCCTCAAAGTCTCTGTAAAAACTCGGTATGAGTATATATCCGGTCTTTCTGCCTCCTTCATTCTCAATGACGGCGCTTTTAACAAAAGTCTCTTCAATCTGAACCACATCCCGAATGATCGGAATCACTTCCTTTATGCCGTCCACCTTCCTGACGGTCAACTGTACCTCTTCACCCTTTGGTCCTCTGATTAATCGGACAGCATCCCGTAAACGCATATCTGTAATATCGACAGGTTCCTCCCCCTCCTGAGCAACCTGAAGAATAATGTCCTCGGCCTTCAACTGACCCTGCCTGGCAGACGCACTTCCTGGAATAATTCTTACAACCTTTATGAAACCGTCTTCCTCTCTCAACAGTGCACCAATCCCCTCAAGAGAACCCCGCATATTGATATCAAAATCTTCTTTACTGGCAGGAGGGATGTAATTGGTATGCGGTCCAAATGCTCTGGTAACGGCGTTAAAAAAGCGATCATAATGATCCTGCAAAGTTTCCTGGTGCAGTCGATGGAAAAAGTTTTTGTTCCTTTTAGCCACCTTTGCAACAGCTTCCTGCCAGAGTTCTGCTTCACCCTTCTTCTTTTCTGTATCTTTTTCTTCTTTTTGATCCTCTTCCAGATCGAGAAATCGTGAAATAACCTGTGCCTTCAGGACTTTTCGCCATCTGTCCTGCAATTCACCAAGGTTCTTTGCATACTTCAGTTTTTCAGGATCAGTCTCATAACTTTCATCTCTGGTCACGTGAAAAATACCAACAGTAAGATCTGCATCATGGCGGAGTGCACTGTCGCCAAGCATCTCAACAACCATTTTCTCAATGACCATTATCTTTTCGCTCAGAATATCATATCCTGCATCAGGTAATGAAACTCTCCCCTCCTTGATATTATCATCTATATAGTCGGCAAAAGCCCCAAGTTGATCAACATCTTCCTGCAACAGAAAGCGCTTCTGATAATCGAGTTGTTTTATATAGAGTTGAAATGCCGCCCGGGCCTGCTCATCATCTATTACTTTTTCACTGAAATGCAGTGAGGGCAATTGTTTGCTCAACATAAAGCCGATGATCTTGTTTCTTTTCCGGTCGATAGTAACATTCGAATTTTCAGCAGCAGCTTCAATAACAGAAGAAGTGATGATAAAAAATGACAGGAATAAAAAAATACAATTTTGAATGGTTTTCATAGATGTTTTACAATAGGAAAATATAACGATTCAGATACATAAAAATAATTAAAATAGTAAGAAATATACTACGATTATACCGGTACAGACATAACAGAACAGAAAAACAAATACCATGACAAAGGTAATTCCATGGAAAAATTACGAAATGAAATCGACTCTTTCATCGCCACCCGCAACTGGCAGAAGTTCCATTCACCAAAAAATCTGGCCATGGCTCTGACTGTTGAGACAGCTGAACTTCTCGAGATCTTCCAATGGATGACACCGGAAGAAAGTTCTCATCCGGCATCGGAGACCCTCTCTCATATCGAAGAGGAAATTGGTGACGTGATGATATATCTAACCACAATTGCTACTTCTTTTGGTTTGGATCCAATGGATGCCGCTCATAAAAAACTACGGCTGAATGAGATCAAATACCCTGCAGAAAAGTCGGTGGTCAGTCCCGGCAAAAAAACTGAACCTCTTTAAACTCTATGGACAACGGTACCTGCAAATCATCTGCAAACTGTTGCAGTTCGCTATAAGTACAATTAATGATCGAGGGACGATGGTATCGTTTTACTTCATCCACTTCCGTCTTTAAAAACAGAGGCAGCAGCCGGGCGGCTTCCTCTCGAGTCTCCCTGGGGTCGAGTTGCTGCCTGGAACAAAATTTCCGAAGACGATGGTAATTATCGATGGAACGCTTAATTCCCCGATAAATCGGCTTTTGGTGATTTTCGTGCAGAAGATCCCGGATAACAATCTCATGATACCGATCAACAGCTGCCTTCTTCAGGAGGTGATTCTGTTCCTCACTAAGAGTGAGTTGAGGCCCATCTTTAGCCCGGGTGAAATAATAAATTGCGGAGTTAAAGGCTATCTCAGGGATTTCCCCTGAATACCTCACTATATACCATTCATCCTCAAACGTATGAACTTCGCTATTTGCCATCGTCGCCATTATCCAGTCTGAAAAGAGAACGAATAATTTCAACCTTCATATCACTGTTATCACGGCCGGTACATGATTCACTCTTAAGATAGATTAAGGGATCGTGAAGTATTCTGGAGGAAATAGCCTCCACCATCTTCTCCAGAGCTTTTCTATCTGCACCATTTACGTGCGGCATCCGTGCAAGACTCCGGTCAAGTTCCAAACGGGCAATGGTATCGACTTTCTCCCTTAATTCCCGAATAGTTGGGGTCACCGCCATCCCCTGATACCATTTTCTAAATTTCAGGGTCTCTTCATCAACTATCCGTACGGCCTTTACCGCTTCTTTATCGCGCTCAGATTTATTGATTTCCACCACACTGCTGAGATCATCGATGTCATAAAGGTACACATTGTCAATATCAATCAATTTCGGATCAAGATCCCGGGGAACTGCTATATCAATAAAGAAGATCGGTTTATTCCTTCTGGCACGCATAACAGATTTCACATCCTGCTTATGGATGATCAAACCGGTCGCCCCTGTGGAACTGATAACAATATCCACATGTTCAAGTTGTTGTACCAGTTCTTCCATTGATACGGCACTGCCATTAAACTTTTTTGCCAGAGCCAGAGCCCTCGCCAGTGTTCTATTAGCCACAACGACTGAAGCAACTCCTTGGCCAACGAGATACTCGGCAGCCAGTTCAGCCATCTCTCCGGCACCAATGAGCATCACTTTTTTACCCTTTAGTTTACCGAATATTTTTTCCGCAAGCTGCACAGCAGCATAGCTTATGGAGACGGCAGAAGATCCAATCCCCGTCTCTGTACGCACTCTTTTAGCAACAGAAAATGATTTATGCAGAAACTTGTTCAGTAAAGGCCCCGTACAGTCAAATTGTGCAGCATACCGGTAGGCCTCCTTTAGCTGGCCAAGAATCTGCGCCTCGCCCACCACCATGGAATCAAGGCTGGCAGCCACCATAAACAGATGGTGCACGGCATCCTCATCGTAATGCATATACAGGTATTGACGACAATCTTCCGGACTGACGCTGCCGCCAAAAAGAAAGGTAATTATCTCCTCTTCAACCTCTACACCAGGTTCCACAACCACAAGCAGTTCAACCCGATTGCAGGTTGATAGCAGATAACACTCTTTGCAACCCGGGATTTTTTTCAGAGCAGTCAGCGGTTCTTCATATCCGTCCGAAAGTGCCATTTTCTCGCGAATCTCAATGGGGGTTGTCTTATGGTTCACCCCAAGTAACA
>JAUVON010000218.1 GCA_030599175.1 Desulfobulbaceae bacterium
CCGTCGCACGGAAAAGGAACCAAAAACTGATTGTCAGCGGTCGCGTTGAAGTTCTCCATGGGTCGGTATCATCGATGCCATTCTCGGATGCAACATTTGACTGTGTTACAGCAGTGGAGACCTATTACTTCTGGCCTGATATTACCGCAGACCTTGCCGAAATACGGCGAGTGATGAAGCCGAATGGTCAGTTGGTGATCATCGCTGGTATGTACCTTGGATCGAAGTTTGACAAGCGAAACATGAAGCTGATCAGAGTTGGTGGCATGAGGTGTTTCTCGGTACAAGAATTCGAGGACACCTTCCAGGATGCCGGATTCCCCAATGTGGCTGTCACTGTGGAGCCTCGAAAAGGATGGATTTGTGTGATCTCGGAGTTGGGGCCTAAAGACAACACAAAGGAATGCGCAAAACGAGACACGGCCTATAAAGGCCAATTTAAATGATTTTCAAACAGGTATATCATCCCTTGGGCTACTTTTAGGCTCTGCCGCTAAAAGATTAAAGAACGAGAAGTGTCTACACCACGCCTATCAACAGCGATGCTACTAATCCTCCGCTGTTCTTGAGCTGATTTTATGTTTCCGCCAACAACGACTATGGTACTGGTTCTCCCTATTTGAGAAAACTTACGAATCGAAATTAGTTGCGATCTTACTCTCACCAGATTCCAACAGTAATTATGTATCATTTTTAGCCAGGTTGTTCTTGAGAAGAAAATCCGATTTAGCCTGATCTTCGATCCAATCGACAATATCTTTCACCACAATTTCTCATTATCTGCCGTTTCATATGGGCGTCGGCATTGTCCTTATAACATTCTACTGTATTTATTCAATCATACGACTCAACATATACATGCTACCAGGAGCTAGCGATCTCGTTTATTCACCGTTGTTCTCATGGCGAAATCACAACATGTCATCATACTGCAACAAAGAGCAGACTAAACACATCGCCAACAGAGTAGGAAGAAAATTAATGAATAGATATTGGAAAAGGTGGTCAGGTTAATTGGTGGTAAGGTTTCTCCCTGTCTGGCATTGCTCTTTTGTGATGCTGTTTTCAGGGGATAATAGATTGAATTGTCACGGGGATGAAATACGAAAATTAGCGAAATGGTATATGTTTTCGATTACTTCTTTTTGCAATTAGAATTGAGGATTTCACAGAGCAGAACATTGCGTTGGGGATAGATTTTCGTTCTTAGAAAGAGGAGCTAACGAGGAAGATTCTCTGGAAGCATCAATAATTTGAAATGCTGCATTTGCTATTGGTTCTCTGGAAATTATTTTAAATTTTCATAAGTGCCAGAATGCTCCTTTTCTGGTATTTTTTCTAGGCATGATCAATTGAAACCATATCAAGAATAGTATTAACTTGCAGTTTTGCTTAAATGGTTAAGATTGCCAGGTGAATTTTTTTTCTGCAATCAATCTTGATTAAGTTAAAATCCATAGGAGCTATGTGGGCTCTGATCGCTGTCAAAATTCAATACAAATATCATGATTTCTGAATATGACAGGTATCTTCCTTCTTGGTCTACGATGTCTATCAAGATATTCATGTCGAGACCAAACTTTTAAAGAAAATTGGCAAAGTTTGAATGCGAATTGATTGCGTAACCAGTGTATCAAAGTTATACATGTTATAAATGGATATAACTACAATCACTGTGAGCCATGCAAAAGACAATATTTAAAGGTGCCATTCCAACAAACGAGCAGATGAGGAGGTTCATTCATGAATCCCACAAACGTTCAGAAGAGTATGGTATCAATCGTGAAGAGCGAATGGCTGATCATGTCAAGCTTTCACCAGCTGAACTTGAAGCAAAAAAGATTGTCATCAAGGACCTCCTGGAGGTAGTTACCGCAACGATTGAAGAGTTTTATGAGCTGATGTCGCCTGATGACTTCATGGTTGCTTTGGCCGACAACGAGGGTTATATCCTTCATTTTGGTGGAAGTGAGGCGATAAAATCCATGTGTATTGATCGCAACTGTTCGCCAGGCTACCGCTGGACAGAAAAAGATGTTGGTACAACAGCCATTAGCCTTTGTTTAAAAATGCAGGTATCAATTCAGCTCAACGACAGAGACCACTACTGTAAGCGAGCCCATGGCCTCACCAGTTCGGCTGCACCAATTTTTGGCCATCAGGGTGTTCTGCAGGGAATTCTTGTTATCTCAGGAAATACTCGCCTTGTTCATCCCCATACTCTTATAATGATAACCTCTGCAGCTCGTTCCATCGAGCGACATATGAGACTGCTGCGGCGAAACATGGAAATGTCACTCTATACTGGTTTTCTCGATAGTGTAATAGAAGCAGCCGGAACAGGTCTACTTACTTTGGACAATGAATTACGTATCAGGAAAATCAACCGCCAAGGTAAGCAAATTCTCCAGTCTGATAATCTCGAAGGGAAACCGGTATCAATACTGGGCGAACTCAATTTAGATTTGGACAGTATCTATAAAAATCCAAATAGGTGGAAAAACCGAGAATGTCATATCCAGAAGGGAGACAAGAATATTCATTTTTTTTATTCAGCTCAGCCTGTGGTTTCACGACAAAATGAACTCCTTGGTGCAGTTCTTGATTTCACGGAATTTAACAATATCCGGAAGTTGGTCGATAAAATTTCCGGAACAAAAGCCTTTTTCACCTTTGACTCCCTGATTGGTACATCACCTGCTTTTGGGGAAGCTGTTGAACTGGCAAAACGTGCATCTCAATCAGATTCTACGGTATTGCTGCTGGGAGAAACAGGGACGGGTAAAGAATTGTTTGGGCAAGCAATTCACAATGCTGGTAAACGTGCAAAGCAACCATTCGTACCGATAAATTGTGGCGCTATCCCTGGTGAGTTGCTAGAGAGCGAATTGTTTGGTTATGTTGAGGGTTCCTTTACAGGGGCTTTGAAAGGTGGAAGACCCGGTAAGTTTGCATTGGCAAGCGGCGGAACTATTTTGCTCGATGAAATCGGAGATATGCCCCATGATATGCAGGTAAAATTGCTCCGTGTTCTTCAAACGGGAGAAGTACAACCTATTGGAGCTCGCAAAGTGTTGCAGACCGATGCCAGAATCATTGCCTCAACACATGTTAATTTATCAAAAGCGGTCCAGCAGAACCGATTCAGACAGGATCTCTATTATCGTTTGAATATCTTGCAAATCAGGATTCCGCCTCTAAGGGAAAGAGGCGCAGATGATATCAGAACCCTGGCCAATTATTTCCTTAAAAAAAATAATCCCCAACACCAATTTACATCAGATGCCTTTGATGAACTCATTTCTTACAGCTGGCCAGGTAATGTTCGTGAGCTGGAAAATACTATCCAAAGGGCACTGCACGTCTGTGATAATAAAAATATAACATCAGAAGATCTTGGACTCACGAATCGATCTTCAGTCGATGATGTGGTAAATCCTGGCACTTTGCAGGAAATGGAACAGGAAATGATTTCAACCACATTAAATGAAACGAAATCAAATATGGCAGAAGCGGCAAGAAGGCTTGGGATTTCACGGGCTACACTTTACCGCAAGGTAAAACAGTATCAATTAGAAAAAGATTAGTACCTTACTCCTGAAACCCTGTAATAAAAACCAAAGAACCAAAAAACTTCTTTTAACATTATGGACATGACTATACCACCAAGGTACTTACCCAAGCATTCTTAAAAGTTCCGATTATTCGGGTTAAACCCAAGTACCAAGAATTTGGAGTTGCTATTGACTGTCTTTAACGCCTGACACTATCCGGCCAAAATCCGATCCTATTTCCTTTTCCAGTATAGGCCATACATTCTGTTGAATCTTTTTTCGCATAGCCGTCAATTCTGCCTCACTCAGCTCTATTATTTCAGTACCCTGTTTTTTAAGCTGGAGAAGACTTTCTTTTTCCTGGGTTTCTGCAACAGAATAACGACGCGTCTCCATCTCTTTTACTGTTGTGACGAAAAGGTCTTTTTCCTGTTCTGAAAGTCCGTTCCATGTATCCATATTCATATAAACAAACCAGTATTCAAAATGGTCTTTTACTGGAATGTAGTACTGAACCAATCCCTTGAGTCCGGCATATCCTTCTGCCCCGCCACCAATAATACCTGCTACCATTCCTGTCTTCAGGCCCATTTTTGCATAGGTCCAGGTGATCGGGTAGGGTGTGTAGCCAAGTTGTTTGGCTGTTAATATGAAACTCTGAATAGGAGGGACACGAATTATCATTCCTTTTGAAATATCTGGATTTCCAGGCTGAGGAGGCTTTTCTGTAAGGGCAATACCGCCAAAATATACCGGCCACCCACCCAGTAGTTTGATGTTTTGTTCCTTTAGAAAATTAGCAATAGTTTGAAAAAGCTCGCTATCCTGTGAATAAACTTTTTCAGCTTCAGCCCAACTGTTAACAAGGTAGGGTGTAGTTGCCAAAATTAATCTTTTATCGATAGATGTACTGATTGGACCAACATAGAGTTCAACTTCACCAAAAGAGACACGCTCCTGTACTACGGAATAGTCTCCCAACCTGTTTCCTGAATAGACATCAAAGATGAACTTGTTATCAGTCTTTTCCCTGATCTGTTCAATAAACAAATGCAGGTCTTTATCTATGGCTGAACCTGATGAACGCAAATGACCGATTTTCCATCTTTCTGAAGTTTCAGCACACATGGCATTATTGCAGAAAGCGACAATCACAAAACTCAAAATCAGGATGATACTAGCCTTCTTCACGGTGGCCTCCCGTAGATTTAAAATAAGACCTTCCCTGACAGTTTACTTGCTGCCAGGGAAGAGAGTTGTCTCCTCAATTATTTAATAATACCGTCAAGGACACTCTGGCCCCATTCTTTACCCACATCTTCAAGAATCTGTGGCCAGACGACGGATTGTACTTTTTCTGCAGTTGCAGCGATTTCTTCGTCGCTGATTGTTAGAATTGTAGCACCGTAGTCCGCAAGACGTTTTTCATTAGCTGCCTGGTCAGATTCCGCAACATCCCAGCGACGCTGTTCGAATTGGTTGGCAACATCCTGCAGCTGTTTTTGCTCCTCAGCAGAAAGTTTGTCGAATTGCTTCTTGCTGATAATCAAGTACCATGCCTCAAAATGTGTGTTTGATGGCAGATAATTTTTGGTTACATCCCTAAATGATGAATAATATCCCTCTGCTCCCGAGCCAATTACACC
>JAUVON010000326.1 GCA_030599175.1 Desulfobulbaceae bacterium
AAAAAAAACCCCATTCCTTACGGAATGAGGCTTTTATACTACAAAAAAACTGTAGGGTGATTTACGAACTGCTAAATTTCCAGATAAGAATCAGAAAACAAAGTTTCACCCATAATTACTTTAACAGTTTTCACATAATCCCCAAGTTCCTTTGACAGTGAAGCAGGATCAGCAGTTCCGTCCATGGCCTGATGAACAACGTCTACGATGTCCGGTCGTCTTCCCTTGGCGACATCGGTAAGTTCGGTATCAAGAGGATCTGAAATTACAGCCTTCATGCCATAACGCTCCAGCATGATCATATAGCTGTTATTGAGTATGGGGCGGAGTTCAACGGGAGGACCATTGGAAATATTCGAAAGACCGCAAGTACTCATTGAGCCAGGGGCCATATCCTCAAGCATCATCTGAAAATTAAGCAGAGAGACTAACTGAGCCTGCTGAATGTTGACAGGCGTGACAATACCATCAACCCAGATCTTCTCATTGGGGATTCCAGCTTCATTGGCTGCATAAAGCAACTCAACACAGAGTGCGGCACGCTCATTCTCATCCCGGGGCAGACCATCAGGTCCCCACATTAAAGCGACAATATCCGCATCATACTGGGCAGCAATCGGCAACATGGCCTCATAGCGCTCTGGTCTTGCCATAATGGAATTGACAATATGCGGCTTGCTTGCAGGCTTCAGTACTTTTAGTCCCTCTTCAATTGCCTTAATATTGGAAGTATCGAGCAGCAGTGGGATATCAGGAACGACTTCCTGAACAACCTCACATACCCATGGCATCAACTCATGGCCATCTTTTTTTGCCGGTCCAAGATTGATATCAATATAATCCATACCCAGCTTCTGTTGCTCAAGACATTCCGCTTGGATTGGTTTAGCATCGCGTTCCTTATATGCCTTGCCGATTACCGTGGATATGACGTTAAGGCTTTCACCAAAAAGAATCATAGTTTTTCTCCTTTAACTCAATAAGTTCACTAGTATCTCAGTACCATAAATTCAGCGTAACCACGGGTAAAATAACCCATGATTACGCTACTATATCCTTCTCTCCAGCCTTTCAGCAAATATAAACCAGCTGGATAAGTTGACAAAGAGTCTAAGGATTACCTTGACTTCAAAAATCCGGCAAGATGCGCGGACTCTCTCGGGCCAACAGTTATGGTCCAGCCAGGCAGCTCTTCTTCAACATCACCAGCGATGGCTGCGGCATATCCAGGTATAATCAATTCGGTATGCTTAACCTTATCCATGATACCGCACTTCTTGACAAACAGACCAACATCATCACCGCCAAACTTGCCGGCGGCCCAGGCTGTGAGAACTGAAAGTCCCTCTGAATCCTTAATCAGCAACCATGATGATACCTTGCTTGCCTCAATTTCGCCCGAAACGATAAAATAAGTGAGGGCAAAGTTGGTTGTTACCATAACAGGTGAATTTTCATCAGGAGTTCCAATCTCGAAAATACCTTCAGTTACGGTCATAGGTCTCTGCGGATCGGTAAAAATATTCAGCCGTTCGAGCAGCAAAGGGAACATGACTTCTGTGGTAAGATCTGAAAGAACGACAATACCGCCATACTTTGCAACAAACATTCCAGCGACGAGTGCCTCCATATCAATATTGGATGCCATCTCGCATGGAAAGGTAATTGTCGGGAAGCCAAGAGACTTATTACCATCTTTCAGTGGCGCACGACGAATAGCAACCTGATCTTCCAGGCACTGCTTGATATCTCTGGAGCCAGAGTCGAGAACCAGATCCTTCAAACCCATAGCGGTAAGTTTGTCAGTAAGAGCAATCAGCCCATCAATAGAATCAGCTTTTACAGCAAGGGGCAGATCATTATCAAGAGCAATCTTGCCAAACGCATCAGCATTTGCTTCGGTTGCCGCATAAATCAGAGGACGTTTAAAGCCGGCAGTAGCAACGGCCGCGCTGATAACATCTTCCTTATCACTCATAAGTACCAGATTAAACTCGGAAGTTTCAGCAATCAGCTTTGCTAGAGCAGCAAAAGCCACGCTGTCGCCGTTGACATCCTTTAGTGCCGCGAGCTCTGGTCGCAGATTAAGACCAACGCGCTCATACTGCAGTCCATTCCAGGCTTTCAGTTTTGCTTCAACCTCATCAGCCGGTGTATCTGAAGTAATTATTCCGGCAAAAAGAGTCTGATTGAAAAAGGTCTTCTCGTGCCTGTAGAGAACGGTTTCCCCACCGGTCTTTGCCTCACGCACTCCCTTACCTACAGCTACCGGACGAATTGGAGGTGCAGAAGCTTCTGCAAGCTGTTCCCTGGCTTCATCTGATACGTAGGGACATGCATCCAGTTCTGCCTTTCCAGATGCAAGATTCATTGCAAAGGCAAGGCAGGTTGGAACCCCGCACTCCTTGCAGTTGGTCTTAGGCAGGAGTTTGAATATTTGTATTCCTGTTAACGCCATTTCTGTTGTCTCCTTGTTTCTATTTCAAAGACTGAGTGCATGGTCAGTGACGACATCACGACCATGCACTTTCCAGCGCTTTTTAACCGATAAGCGGATCCATGCTCAGTGCAGGATGCCCCTTCTCTTCGAGCCAGGGCAGAATCTCCTCTTCAGTGACTCCGACAGTTTCGTCGGCAATCAGATCAGCGAAATTCTCAACACCCATTTCAGCACCCCTTGCATTCAGCCTGTCCCGAATCTCATCTTTAACAACCTTCGGCATCCAGACCATACGCAGCAAACCACCATCACCAAGGATAAATTTCTTCTGAGTGATATTAAACTTGGAGTGACCGACAAAACCAGGTGAAGCAAGCCCGCCACCCATAACACCAGCAAGGGTAGTAAACTTCATGCCGGATGGCGTCTCACCGGCATAGTCACGACCAACAGTCATAACACCGTTACAGCTCGGCAGCATGGCAGCAATACATTCACAACAACCACAAGTGGTCATTGGAGCTTCAACCATGGAATAGAAGTTATAATAATCTACGGCTCCCTTGGAGGCGATTTTGATAAATTCATCAACGCCCTTGAACCTGCCAAGAACCGGATCAAGAACTTCACCCTTCTCGATAGGCTGATTCGGGCCGACCGGATTTATCTCAAAGGCAGCTTTACAATCCATCCAGTTATATGCACCGCAGAGCCCTGTTCTCTCGGGGCTCACTGTACAAACATGACTTGGAGCAAAAGACTGGCAGAGACTGCAGGAATAAAAAGTCTCGACATCTTCATCTGTCATATTATCAACACGGGAATCACGAGTTTTATATTCCCCGCGGGCCTGTGCCGTCAGTTTGTCAACATCTTCCTGTTTGGTATAGAGAGTGACTTCTACCTTATCCACAATCTTCTGGAAATCTTGATGGAATTTGGCATGCAGCACAACACCAATATCTTTCAGGGTAAACCCCTTTTCGAC
>JAUVON010000085.1 GCA_030599175.1 Desulfobulbaceae bacterium
AGCAGCATATCATCAAATTCGCCAAGAGAAGCGTTAAACCCACTGTCAAGGGCTGCTACCTTCTCCCCGTCTGTTCGGCTGGATACTTCAGGGATGGCACTATACCGGCTTGTCTCCAGTGTACCATCGATGGAAACAGGGCAAGGCAACCCGATAAGTGCATCCGGGCCGCTGTTTTTATTAAGTTCCTCGCAGTAATGATAAATCCTTCCATCAAGGTAGGAAAGAAAGAGCAGAAAATCATTCCGCTCTGTTTCCATTACCTGTTTTTGTTCCTCATGTTCGCGCTGACTCTGCACAATATTGAGCCTCGCCTTGTACAATGAGGCGATGGTTTGCTGTAAAAGCTGCGGTGACTGCTGAGTGAGAGCTGAAGCAGTTGAGTAAAACAGAAAAAAAAGGATATAACAGGTACCGCACAGCACCTGCATCAAAACAATAGCTGGGAAATGTTTATTGTTGGTAGACATCGATGCTCTGGCTTGTAAGTGGTAAGTAATCACTTCTGCAGAATACCTGCCTGACTTCCGAATACATGGCTTTCATAACAGTGAAACGGTATAAATCAGCAAGGAGGAAGTCAATATTTTTTTAGTGCCTTACTCCAAAACTTCTGTAAGAAAAAACAAGAAATCGAGGAAGGTCGTTTATAATTATATGGTTGAATATACTTTCATGGCACTTATCCAAGCATTCTAAAATTCCGGTTTATTCGGGTTAATACTGTTTGATCGGAGTGCTTTCTTCCATATGCCCCAGAGGTCGTTTAAAAGTGTAGCAGAATGGATCAAGTACCAGAACATCCCCGGCTTCACTGGTATTCCCAGCCAGCAGTGTAAACGGCAATGAAACTATCCAGACCGCAGCACCGGCAACCGACGCGATAAAGGTCAGGGGACGAACCACAACCGTATCAACAAGCATGACAGCAGCGCTCGGGTCGTTGACCTGAAAGTATTCAGCGTCACAACCAGCCTTAACAATCGTTCCCGACAAGAAGCCAGAACTGACACACATTGCAACAACCAATACATAGAGCCAAACTCTACTCCTGAATCTATTCATGAATTTCACCATATTACTCAATGTTCGGGGTTAAAAAGTAGAGACAAAGCATCTATCCCGCTTGTCGGGATTAATCTTGTCAGTTGATCGGTGAAAAAGTACTTTTACCATCGAGAGTATTTTACCTACCCCTGATTTTATATCCACTTTTTCCATACCAGTTCGACAGTACCAATTATACCCATTTTTTCCATTCCACACAACGTTTACTCCCATCAACAACTACAGATAATCATTAAATGGTAGGTACCGTCATGTTGTTTCACCAGGTCTTAATGATAACTTATATTAAAAAATAATTGCTTTTTGGCGTGGCCTGCTCTACTTTGTTAAGGTGCTGGTTAGACAAATACCAGGTGATAATACTTCTTCCACCTGACAATGCGTTTTCCCCACTTTTTGGCAACCGGTTTTCTCTTAATTAAGTACACGTGACACTCTTGTAAAAATTTTAATATTGACGGAGCGACTAATGACAACATCACCTATGCAATACCTGGATAAGGCAATGGATAAAGTGCGTGATCTCGGCCTTCTACCCCAAACAGATGATGGGCGGGAGGAACCGATTGTAGCTCTCCTTAACCAGATAGCCGACATTGACGAAGATCGTGTAATAGCTATTGCCAGAACCCTCAACCAGGCCTCATTTTTCAATGATGTGGTTCGTGAACAGGTCCAGGCAATGAATATCAGTGACCGCTATGAGGATATCACCAATTCCTTCAAATCGATCCGTGATGATGCCAAGAATATGGTTGACCAGCTTGATGACGGCAAGGTCTCAACCTTCGAGAGAATCAACAACGTCTGGATGAAGGTAACCCGAGGCGATATAGCCGGCCGGTTTGGTAAGATCAAAGAGACCTACCTGGATGTCACAGAGTCCACTCTGGATCAGATTCAACGGGAGCAAGCGATACTGGATGCTTATCAGGATTTTCGTGGAGCACTCAAACAGTCAGAAGTTCTTGCCCTGGAAGTGCTGAAAAAAGCCGAAGCTCTCCTTGCCGGAGCCAAAGAAGCTGTTGAAACAGCCATGCAAAAAGTAGAGGCCTATCAGGGTGAGGAGATGGCTGAGAGGGCCAAACTTGAACTGGCCCGTGATGAGAAACTGCGTGAATTGCAAAATACTGAAAAACGCTACCAGATTGCTAAAGATCTTTCCGACAACCTGACAGTCAGTTATAATACCACAGAAGTTGTCATGGCCCGGTTGGTACAGACCACCAATGCCAAAGAGCGACTCTACAGCCAGGCTATCAGTTTCTTTTCCACCAATGAAACCGTGCTCACCGCACTGACAGCTTCTTTTGCCGGTATGTTCGGTCTCCATGAATCGACGCAGACGCTGGAGGCAATGAAGAAAGGAGTAAGTGACTCCATCGAGGTGCTTTCCGAGATTGGAGGAGAAGTTCAGGAGGCAGCGATAAAGGCCGGATACGGCCCGACTATCAAAGCAGACGTAGTAAAACAACTAGTCGAATCCGTAGTCAGTTTCCAGGAGAATTCACGGACTATTATTGAAGAGATGCGCCGGCAGTCAACATCAAATGCCAGAGAAATCCAGGAAGCAGTTGAAGATGGAAAACGGAGAATGGCCAGACTCGCCGAGCAGGGAAGCAAAGTAATTGCCAACCAGTCTTCTGAGAAGCCGGCCTAAATATGAGTGATTCAACAGCAGCTTCTGCCAGCAACCAGCCCCTTGACGAAGTTATGTTGGCCATGGATGTGGTCGATACCCTCCGCCACCAGGAAAAACTGATTGCTCATGAACTTGACAGCGACACCCGGGACGAAGAACTTAAAGAAAGGCTTCGTAAAATTTATGCGGCCCAGGGCATAGATGTACCGAATCATGTTCTGGAAGAGGGGGTACAGGCTCTTAAAGAAGATCGTTTTACCTATCGCCCCCCCAAGTCCGGCCTTAGAACCGGTTTGGCCAGCCTCTACGTGAGCCGGGGGAGGTGGGGAAAGTGGTTACTCGTTTTTATTGTTGCTCTCATGATTGGCTTGGGAGGATACCGGTTCTTTGTTTCAGGACCAAAGGCGGCTTTACCTGAAAAGGTTGAGGCAACATATACACAGTTGCAGGACAGTGCCAAGTCGGAAAAGGGGAAAAATTTTGCAAAAAGATTCTATGAACAGGCCCAGACCGGTCTCAAGAATCAAGACGAAATTGCAACCAAGAGGGCTTTGCATGAAATGTTGGATCTGCAGGGGGCATTGGATCAGCAGTACAGTCTCAAAATTATTGCCCGGCCTGGAGAGAAGTCCGGTGTCTGGCGTATCCCCGATGTCAACACCAGTTCCCGGAATTACTATATTATTGTTGAGGCCGTTGACGCTGGAGATAAGCCTGTAAAAGTGGCTGTTACCAGTGAGGAAAGCGGTAAGACAACCATGGTCTCAAAATGGGGAATCAGGGTTGAAGAAGGAGTCTTTCAATCCATTGGTGCCGACAAACAGGATGACGGCATTATTCAGAACAACATTTTTGGACAAAAGAAAAAAGGCTATCTGGTTCCGGAATATCAATTTCCCACTACCGGTGGAGCTATCACTTCCTGGTAACCAAAGACAAAAGATATGATCAGCGGACGACAAACATTGGGTTCCATCGAACTTGCTATGCAGAAGGTTCGAGAGGTTATTGGCAAGGTTGACATCCAGATTGGAGGAGCGGCGGCAAAGTTACTTGCCATGCAGCAGGAGGAAGTGGGAGACTACCGTGAATTAGCCAGGCTGCGGGTTGATTTGCTGGCAACCGGCAAAGCCGGGGATGTTCTGGACGAAACAGCTGCTACCGTGAAACAGCTGTTAAAAAGAAGAAGTGATGCTCTCCAGCTTTTTGAGCAGGAACTGACTGCTACCCGAGATCTGATCCGGGGTCTTGAAGAGAAGCGCCAGCAGCAGGCTGACAGTGTTGATCAAGCAGCAGACGTGGTGGATGAGGCGGAAGCAAAGACTCAAAAAAGGCTTGACGCCGAGCCGGCCTATCGAACCCAGCTCGATCTTGTTCATGAGCTTGAACGTACCGTGCGCCACGCTGAACATAAAGCAGAACAGAGGGAAGAGGAACTTGAGAGCAAGGGAAAACCATACCGCGAAGACAAGCTTTTCATGTATCTCTGGAACCGCAAATACTCCCTTACCGACTATAAGGCCAACTCTCTAACCAGGATGTTTGACCGCTGGGTTGCTAGGATAATACGGTACCCTGATGCGCGGCTTAACTACACCAAACTGCAGGAAATCCCTGAGCGACTGAGGGAACATGCAGTAGAGATGAAAGCTCGCCTGGAAAAAGAATTCGCAACCCTCCAAGCTCTTGATGAACAGGGAAAAGCAGATGACGGTATCCCTCTCCTGGAGAAAAAACTCCATGAAGAAGAGAAGCAAATCAGGGATATTGACAATGCAATAGGGGCAGCTGAGAAGCATCAGCGTGAACAACAGCAGCAGCGGGCCAGCTACAATTCAGGTGATGACGAAGCCTACAAAGAGGCTGTTTCATTTACCAACAGCAGGCTGCAACAGAAAGATATCATGCGACTGAGGTTAGAAGCCCAGGCAACCCCGTACCCGGAAGATGATATTATCATTAATCGAATATTTGATTCGGAAAAGGAAGAGCAGGATAGCAGGAGTGCAACCGAAGAGTTTAAAAAATCCCGAGTGAGGCACGAAGAAAAACTCCATGAACTGGAACAGCTGCGGTCTGATTTTAAGCACAATCGATATGACGGAGCAGGCACAGGATTTTCTAATCCGGCCATGATCGCTGTCATGCTGGAAAATCTTCTCAGTGGAGCTTTAAACAGAGATGGCTTCTGGCGGGTTCTTGAACAACAGCGACGCCGATTACCCCGACGTTCAAACCCAACCTTTGGTTCCGGTGGCTTTGGCCAGGGAACAATATGGGGGAAAGGCCGGGGATTCCCTGGAAATTTTGGAGGCGGTGGCGGGTTTTCCTTCCCAAGGCGCCCGGGCGGTGGCGGTTTTCGCTTTCCTGGTGCCGGCGGTGGTGGTTTACGCTCCGGTGGAGGAGGTTTTCGTACAGGCGGGGGATTTTAGTTTTGACGGTTCACCAACTGTAGAAAGGTCTGGATCTCCGGTCTATCTCCCGGTCCCCTGCCTATATGATGTAGCCTGACGATACCGGCGGGATCGATTAACACGTCCCCGCCGCGCTGATTTATATTGCCGTCTCCACCTTTTCGGGGCCACCTTCCGCGGAGAATCTCTTTGAAATAGGCCAACCAGGTACGATACCCCCAGATATCCCAAAAACCTGCCTCACCCATACCAAAATAGCGATAGAGAGCTTTCGGTTCATCCAGAACAATCGGCCACTCCACACTGGTATCCATTAAATATTCCGTAACAGACTCGTTAGTCTCGAAACTTACTGCTATAATATCAACCCCTGATTCGTCAAAGTCCTCTCTGTGCCGGTACAACTGTACCAGATGTCCCTGACAGGGCAGTCAACCCAGATGACGCAGAAAAACAAGCAGCTTCCACTTCCCTGCCCAACTTTTTACATCTACCTTTTTCCCCTCCAGATCAAACAGATCTACTGCAGGCAAACCTTCACCAACTCTATCCCGCTCTCCGGCCATAGTAACTCTTCCTCATTTTAGACCGGGCGACAGATTGAATTCTGTCCCCAGTGTAATAGCAAGGGGAAATATAATTAGTCCCCTGCATCCATAAAGCCACTTTTTAAACATCAAAGGGGAACACAATAAAAGGTATACCTTGAAGAACCGCGGTGGCACAGGTGGGAAATACCGAACCGGAAAGTGCTGCAAAAATCACTTTTCGGTTCGATGGGAACTGCAGCAACAGGAAACTAGCTGACTATCTTATCGTAATATCTTTTCAAATCAACATTCAAAAAGCCTTGAATTTTTGACAGGGATCGGCCATAACCGCTCCAAATATCCCGGACGGAAATTGCAGCAATATTCTCTTTTACCTTACTCTCCATCTTCTTCCAGAGATTCTTTCGATAATCATTGTCAAGTCTGACAAGTTCGCCACCCTGTGCAAGTGCCTTCTTCAACATTTGGGGATATGCCACCTTGCTAAAGAAAATAGCACCAATTGTGAGGGTGACCAGGAGAAATATCATGGGAATAACAAGATTATTTAATGAAAAGGTACCATTTCTAATAGAAGTTATCAGAGTACTCTCGGGAAAAGAAATCAAACTCTTCAAAAGCAGATCTCCAAAGAGGAAAAGCAGCAGCGCGATAACACTGGTAATTTTGGTTACCTTCCACGACGCTTTCTGACATTTCGACGTGAACCCTGCTGTTGCCTCAGCAACCATCTGCAACTCGTTCACCTGACGATCAACATCTTCCAGGATATGGTTAATCCTGAATCCGGGAGCATTATTGATTTTTGTTATCAGTTCGTCTCTTTCCTGCGGCCAGCCTTCAACCGCAGAACCGGGACCGACAGCGTTGGGGGAATAAGTCAGATAAATATGAGGAATATCTTTTCGACCGGTCATCTGAGACATATTCCAGCAAAGCGTACCATAGGAACGGGTAAAGTCACTCAGGCTGTCACATTCATCTATCCTGCTCATCACAAATACAATACGATCTTCACCTGATTTTTCCGGCAGGGTATTTCTGATGGTGGTATATGATTCTTTAATTGTACCCGCTTTATGAGGATCAAACATAAGAACAATGAGATCCGCCATTTTAGCAAGATCACCCAGGACTGCCATGTAATTATATCCCCGATCCTTCTCACTTGTAGCGTCAAGCATTCCCGGACTGTCAATAATTGCCATATTGTCAAGTACCGGGCTGTCAATATACTTCAGGCTCATATGAGCGATAAGCTTCTCCCCATATTTCTTGAACTTGCCGAAAGGCATATTGGCATCATTTATCAGTGTAGATCCCGGGACCTCGGAAACCCCGGCTGCAGGATTAGTCGTAATCACAGTAAAGGAATCGTCGGTTGGAGCCTGACCTGTTCGTTGAACGTCTTGTCCAACCAACTCGTTGATAAGTGTAGACTTACCCGAGGAATAGTTGCCGATTACAAGGACAATCGGCTTCCATTTCATAGTTGACTCGAGACCAGTAAAATCCATTTTAAAGCGGGCAAACAGTGGGGCGAGTTTCTTCTTTACCTTAGTCTGTAATTCATTCTGCAGTTCTTTTTCATTCATTGCATAACTCACTTTGTTTTTTGAATTTTGACGATTCTTTAATACACAAGGAGTATAAAATAACAGAATCAGAAAAATCAGCTGATCAAATCATCAGCGTATAATGCGGATGTAACACAAACAGCACAATTTCAGTATATTCTTCCCCTGAACAGAGTGCACGTCTGTTAAGAACTTACAAATGCATGAAAGAAAATGCCAGGTTTTTCTGTAAATAGATATCCTGTACTTGTTTCCCATGGTTCAACAGTTCACAGGCCTCGCTCTTTCAGCCATCTGTAAACGGCTTCCGCCACCCCGCCATCGTTGTTGGAGGCAACAACTGAATGGCGTGACTGTAAAGAGACCGGTCCGTTGGCAACCAGATATCCCCTCCCCGCCCAGTCGAGTAGATCTTCATCATTATAATCATTGCCAACCGCACCTGTCCGAGATTGTGGAACACCGACTCTCTCACTCAGCCACCCTGCAGCCTTACTCTTTGATACTTCTTTTGCAAATATTTCCACCCAGACAGATCTTCTGTCCAGGGGGGAAGTCGCCTTGATCACACTGTATTTGCTGAAAAGAGTCGACAAGTGTTCAGTCACCTCTTCACCTCTTTCTCTGTCCACAATGCAGAGAAGCTGGGTTGCCTTGCCAAAGTCGGCCAACCTCTCCGAGGTCAGAACCGAACCAAACTCGCTATAGATGTCAAGTCGTGTCTGGAAGTCACTGTTTGAACCGCTACTGTACCTGTAAATAAAGTGTTTTGTATGGGGCACTGAGCGATGAATCATATAGTCGAGCCTGCACTCATCAAGGACTGCTGATATACTAATGACGTCCTCG
This sequence comes from Desulfobulbaceae bacterium, assembly GCA_030599175.1. Classification (GTDB taxonomy): domain Bacteria; phylum Desulfobacterota; class Desulfobulbia; order Desulfobulbales; family Desulfocapsaceae; genus Desulfomarina. The sequence goes on from JAUVON010000085.1 coordinate 8,102, forward strand.
GCAGCAAGAGAAGATTTTTTTAGAATGGTGCAAGCCGGAAAATTCATGATGGAGGCACCTGTGGAAAAGATCACGTAATCTATCGGCAGAATTTTTTTTGAGCCATCGAACTTCAGCTCAGACATTATCTTCTGAAAAGAGTAGAGTGACCTTCCCGTTGCGATTGCTGTAATAAATCCCATTTGCTGAAGCCCGGCCAGGGCATCTCTATCTACAGCAGCAAGAGTTTTATCATCCCGCAGGAAAGTTCCATCAAAATCTACTACAAATAATCCTTTTGTCATTGCACTCGTAACTGTTTTGCCAAACCGCTGTAACGCTGTATACGCCTTGAGAGGGCCAGCTCTATCACCTGTTTTTCCGCTACGATACTCACCCTCTTTCTGGCCCTGGTTACTGCAGTATAGAGCAGCTCACGGCAGAGCACCCTGTTATCCTCACCGGGCAGAACCACCAGCACTTCGTTAAACTCCGACCCCTGACTTTTATGAATTGTGATCGCAAAAGCAGTTTCACATTTTGGCAGACGATAGGGCAGGTAGCTTTGAAAAGTGCCATCTCCATTTTCAAACCATACCTTCAATCCATGATCATCCGGGTCAGGAATACAGATGCCGATATCACCATTATACAAACCAAGACTATAGTCATTCCTGGTCACCAGCACAGGTCTTCCGGCATACCAGCTATCGGGTTTACAGTCAAACCCCTTCCCTGCCAGGTAAAATTCAACTTTTCTGTTTATTCCAACCACACCCCGTTCTCCGAGATGAACACTGCAAAGCACCTGAAAATCGACAAACGCAGAGAATATTGCTTCTATTCCGACATCCCGCACCCTGCTGACTTGTTCCATATAGACTCTATAGCGTTCCCCTGTATAGTCGGACAAATTCGAATCCATCAGCATGACATTTGAGATTTTGTCATCACTGAGGATAGACCATGTGCGATCCAGATCTCCCTCATTAATACTCTCGGCAAGTCCTTTAATCCCCGCATCAAAACGATACGTTTCCCGTAATGCGACAGTGTTTTCAGGAAGACTTTTTATACAATCACCAAGAACAGATCCTGATTCAACGGAGGCAAGCTGGTCCTTATCTCCAAGCAGCACCAGCCTGGAGCCGGGTTTGAGACCATCGACAAGTTTACTCATCAGAGCCAGATCAATCATCGATGCCTCATCAACTATGACAACATCCCAACTCATCGGGTTATTACTATTATGACGAAATTGAGGTGAGTTGCGGCGAACCCCAAGCAGTCGATGCAGGGTCTGTGCCTCCCTGGGGACAGCAGCTGTAATCTCTTTTGGAAATGAGCTTGCTTCAAGGCCGGTGCCAATGGCGAACTGCAATCGCATAGCCGCCTTACCTGTCGGGGCTGCAAGGCCTATACACAACCTGTTGTCGATTGCCTCCAGGAGAATGGCAATAATTTTAACAACCGTGGTTGTTTTACCTGTTCCAGGCCCCCC
>JAUVON010000219.1 GCA_030599175.1 Desulfobulbaceae bacterium
ATAACCAGAGCAAAATTCCGCTTAAAATCGGAAGAAGAAAGGAGGAATTACGAAAGGACATTATACCGATTGTTCGTTTACAAGGCGGGTAATTGTAATCATTTTCAAATGCCTGTCACTTGCACTTTTGACCTCAAAGCGAAAACCAGAAATTTCAACAGCATCTCCCGCAACTGCCAGACGTCCAAGCGAGTGAATAACGAGCCCACCGATTGATTCATAGGGACCTTCAGCGAACTGTATATCAAACTGTTCTTCAATTTTTTCAATATCAGCCCTGGCATGTACCTTCACCGTGTTCTGATCGATTACCTCCACCTCGTCCTGCTCCATATCATATTCATCGTCAATCTCGCCGACAATCTCTTCCAGAATATCTTCCAGGGTGATCAGGCCGCGAATTGTACCAAATTCATCAGTAATCATGGCCATGTGTGCTTTACGTTTTTGAAATTCGGGCAGCAGATCAACTATCAGCTTGGATTCGGGGATGAAATGGACAGGGCGCAGATATTTTTCCAGCGTCACTTCTTCCTTTCTGGGACGAATACAAAACTCAAGCAGGTCCTTGGCATGAACAACACCGATTACCTGATCTGGATTTTCCCGGTAAACGGGAATTCGTGTCAAGCCGTTATCAATTACAATATCGATAAGTTCAGAGACAGGAGAAGCCTCATCGAAAGAGATAACCTCCGCTGCCGGTGTCATTATTTCTGTTGCCCGGGTTTCCCTGAAATCAAAGATAGAACTAATCATCTTCTCTTCCAGGCTGGAGATCAAACCCTGCTCCTCACCCTCTTCAAGAAGTTCCTGAATTTCATGTTCAAGGTCTTCCTTTGTACCGGGTCGCCTGAAATTAAGAAATGACCATATTCTAGCCAGAATCCCTGTTTGTTGTGTCGAATCCTGTTCTTCAGATATTGTTTCGTTTTTCATTGTCTAAATTTTAATTGAATTTAATCGAGTTCCTCAACTGTGATATACAAAGAATCAGCTCGGTGGAAAAGGCAAATTGAAAAAAATTTGACTATAAACATCAGTACAGATTAAAAATTCACATTTTTTCTTTTCTAATCAGTATGGCATGACTATAATGGCAATGATTTTGAGTGCTATAGTTTTTAACATCTCTGGCAATATCATAACCCGAATAGATCGGAACTCTTAAAATGCTTGGATAAGTACCTTCACGAAATTGATTTTCTGCCACAAAAACGCAGAAAATAATTTCTAAGGTACTAAAAACTCATTTCAATAGTTATCTCCCGTATGCGCGGGAATGACGGAGTGGTGAAAAATTTGGAAGGAAAAGTTCTCATAGCCAATCGTGGTGAAATTGCGGTCCGTATAATGAATGCATGCAAAGAGCTCGGACTCGACTACGTTGTTGTTTATACAGATACTGATAAAGACTCAGAGCACGTTCAGCGTAATATAACCTCTGGCGAAGGGCAAAACGCCTGGCGTATAACGAGTTATACTGAGCCCAATGATATTTTTGCAGTAGCTGATCATACAGGCTGTACCGCCATACACCCCGGATACGGCTTCTTTTCGGAAGATTTTCGTTTTGCCAGAAGGGCAACTATCCGTGACCGTGGTCTCACTTTTATTGGCCCTAACTGGCAGGTAATCCGCGATCTGGGTGATAAAATCAATACCAAGAAAGTTGCCAACGAGCTGGGAATCCCAACTATACCGGGTACCGATTCTCCAATTTACAATGAGATGGAGGCTGAAGAGATTGCAGCCCGGCTCCTTGCAGACCAGAGAGAAACAGGAATTGACAACCCCTCAATCCTGGTGAAAGCTGCGGCCGGGGGTGGGGGAATGGGTATTGAAGAGGTCACCGAGATTGAACAGTTCCGAAGAATATACAGACAGTTGCAGAATTATGCCAAGCGGCAGTTTGGAGATGGCGGCGTACTTATCGAACAGTGTTTAAGAGACTATAACCACCTGGAAGTCCAGCTTTTATGTTCCAAACATGGTGAACGGATCCATTTTGGATCGAGGAACTGCACAATACAGTCAACCGGTCGGCAGAAACGGGTTGAAGCTGCCCCCGGTTTCCACATCTCCTGCTTTGAGTACGATTTCGATGAAAAGAAACTCCTTGACCAGATAGTCGAATATTCCCTGAAACTGGCCGCCCACGTCGACTATGACAACGTCGGCACCTGGGAATGGATTGTCAGCAGATCAGGCCAACCATATCTTCTTGAAGTAAACACTCGTATTCAGGTCGAAAATGATATTTCCGCCCGGATAAGCTACCTCAATGATGAACAGCCAAATCTTATTCGTGAACAGATCCGCATAGGGCTCGGGGAAAAAATCGGCTATAAACAGAATGATGTCAAATTTAAAGGTGCATCTATTGAACTGCGTATTGTCGCTGAAGATACCCGCAGGGGCTTTGCCCCCTGGATCGGAACTATTACCGAATTTACATTTCCCGATCATGACTGGTCTGTAGTATACTCTCATGTACCATTTGACAGACCCTACCCCATCCCCAGTGATTTCGATCCCAACCTTGCCCTTGCACTGGTCTGGGGAGAAGATATGGATGATACCAAGGCAAAAGCCGCTCAATTTATCGACGAAACGATTATTCGCGGGCATGACTCGAACAATAACCCGATTATCACCAATCTGGAATATCTGAAAAACAACCTGGATAGGTTGTTGGCTTTTTAATTAAACAGTTACACTACAGGATTAAGGGTAGCTTCCAGCCCTGCCTGAACAGTTATTATGAATGATTTAGTCAAACAGCTCCTTAAAACAGAAGAACGTATTAACTACCTGCTCCAGATAAAAGATTATTCCAACTGGGGTAACCTGGACGGATTCAAGAAAAATTGCGACCAGCTGAAGCATTCTGTTTATGACCATACAGAGGAACAGTTCGCTGCAGCTATCCGTAAACTCAATGAATCGGTCTCCTTTCTTGAAGAGAGGGCAGAAGAACATCTGACGCCCATGGAGCGAGTCAGGATTGTAAGAAGTGTCCAACGTTTCACCTTAAAAGACATCCTGGAAAATGTATATGAGGATTATACAGAACTTGGGGGGGAGGAGGATGCAAATATAGATCCGGCAATGATATGCGCAAAAGCGACAATTGTCAGAAAGATTAAGAACAAGCCATATACAGCCTCAGTCATGGTTATCGGCCAGGAGTCCGGCCATGGAGAGGAGTACCGTAACGGTGGTTCCTGCAGGCCGGAAGGCAATGCAAAAGCTCTTCGCTACATGAAGGTTGCGGAGACGGAAGGCATCCCCATCCATTTCTATATTTTCACCCCCGGCTCTTATCCGGTTGAGGAGTATCCGGGAGCGGCCCAGCAGATAGCGCGAAATATTTACGCTATGACAAAACTCAGAGTCCCCATGGTCTCAATGATCTCTGAAGGAGGTTCAGGTGGTGCTGAAGCAATAGGATTGTCCGATTTCAGAATGATGGCATCTCATGGCTATTATTCGGTCATTTCACCGGAGGGAGCCGCTGCAATTGAAGGAAAGATCAGGGAGGGCTCGAAGGTTCCAAAGGAACTGGTTGAAGTCTGTGCCGACAGGTTGCGGCTGACCGCCCAAAACAACCTGAAAAACAGAACCATAGACCGAATTATCTATGAACCGCAGATGGGGGCAAGAAAAGATGACTTCGGCTTCTTTTCAAAGCTGAGAGCAGAAATGCTGAGAGCAACAGACAAGGTGGTTCTGTCAACAAAAAGTTTCAGTGCCCTTCGCACCTATGAAATCAGGCGAAAAAAACATCAAAAAGAAACTGAAGAGCTCCAGCTCGAAGTTCCCTGGGATCTCAATAAAGATGAAATTAAACGTCTTCTGTCCCTGCGATCCAAAAAATATCATAACATGGGCAGAAACGGCTTCACAGGAAATACGGAAGCTACGGAAGGTATATACAGTCTGGCCAAGGTAAAGACAGAAAAAGTCTACTATACCCTGCGCTATGACATCATGAAAAACCATAAGCGCCAGGTAAAAAAGGTTCTCACCGATGTTTCAGGCGAAGGGTCTGTTATACTGAAACGTATCAGGGAACCGATCAGCACAATAATGGATCTCTGGAACAAAAAGAGAACGGAGAAGCCTCAGCGGCTTATAACCTACACTGGGGGACAACAGGAAAGGGTCCAACGTAAAGACCCATTGGAGCTTACCGACACCTACACCAGCCCCCTGGCAAATGAAGATCGCACAGTTACTTGCCCCAATGCGGAAAGACATGGTTGTAAGGATCTATGGATACCGGATCTCTACGGTGAATTTGGTGGTGTCTGTGAAACATGCGGACACCATTTTCCACTCGAACACGAATGGTATCTGGAGAACATTTTTGATCCTGGTTCACTTCGTCACCTCAACCTCGACATAACCTCCGGTAACCCTCTCGGCTACACCGGATTTTCAGAAAGACTGCAGGCATCGAAGAACAAAACAGGCCGCCGTTCAGGAAATATGATCTTCCATGCCAAGATAAACGGTATCCAGATTATCGTCAGTATGCTTTATTCTGATTTTCGTAATGGAACAGTCGGCTCCGCCGAAGGTGAGAAGTTTGCCCAGGCCTGCGCCCTTGCTAAACGAAAAAAACGTCCACTGCTGGCCTATGTACACACAACCGGAGGAATACGGATTCAGGAAGGCACCCTGGGAGTTATTCAGATGCCCAAATGTACAATGGCTGTCCGGGAATATATTGATTCCGGTGGCCTTTATCTGGTAGTCTATGACAATAACTCCTATGCCGGTCCGGTAGCATCATTCCTCGGCTGCTCGCCCTACCAGTTTGCCATCAGGTCAAGCAGGGTAGGTTTTGCCGGCCCCCGGGTAATACGAGAGACAACGGGAATGGAGATCCCGCCCAATTACCATTCAGCAAGAAACGCCCTGAAACGAGGTAACATCCAGGGGATATGGGATCGCCGCGAATTCAGGAAGAATCTTTATAAAGCCCTGATGACCATGGGAAGCCCGAGCCTTTATTACAGGTGATGGCCGTTAGCTGTTAGCTGTTAGCTGTTAGCACTAACCCTGCCGAGCGAGATAAGTACCTTGTAAGTGTATTCAACCACATAGTTTCAAAACAAATTCCTCTGTTTCTTGTTTTTTATGACAGTTTTTCCTGAGCAAGGCACTAAACAGGGCAA
>JAUVON010000096.1 GCA_030599175.1 Desulfobulbaceae bacterium
GCTGCATAAAAATTCCGAGCCCCTCTGAGTACTCATGAAAATCTTCATGAGGAAGAGAACTGTCCATCGCACAGTTGATCAGTGGTTGTTTCTTCATTAATTCGGTGACGAGAGTCAAAGGTTCTTCATCCAGCAACTGCACATCGACAACAACTACATCAACTGTATCTTTTTCAACTCTCTCCAGAACCTCTTTTTTCGAATCAACGTGGATTAACTCGATACCATCCCGTCTCTTCAGTCCTCTTGCCAGACCTTCAAGGGATGCAGGTTCTTTACTGACCAACATGATCTGTGTCATTCTCTTCTCCATTTCTACTTCTGCCGTGCTTCCATGGCAGCAATCTTCTCCTGTAACTCTTTCATCATCGTCCGGGCGGATTCATACTGAACCTTTAAGGACTCCAGTTCATTCACTGATCCTGCACTTTTAGTGGCTGATACCGGCATTCTTCCCATGCCCGCACCCTGTGCCATACCTTGTCCCGTGCCCATCCCCCGACCTCTTCCTCTGCCAACACCAACACCAGAAAAAGCCGAATAATCGGTTCGTTGACACATGCCTCTCCCTTTTCCGGTTACAGGTCCCTGCCCTTCCGGGCCACTTTGATTAAATCCTGGCATAATAAACCCTCCTGATTATAAAATATGCTACTTACCTTTCATGTGCTACAGCCAGCACCACCTGATTCGCTGCTGTCCGGTTGCACATCGATTTGTCCCGCAACACCTGTTGCGTGGACACCCGGGCATAGTAAAATCTACAAGATCCACACCTTTGGCATAAAGAGACAATATCGGTTCCACTTCACCGGTCATAAAAGGAATAACCTGAACCTCTGCCGCATCGAGCAACGCTGCAGGTCCATGGGATAATGCACCGCAAATCAGCACCTGTATTTCCAGCTCTGCAAGCAGGTCGATAAAACGGCTGAACAACCCCGCCTGAAACATTTCAATCTGCCTGTCGACAATTTCATTCTGGCGGATTTCTGCAACAAGGAGCGTTTGAGCTGCATCAAATACAGGGGAAATTCGATTACCCCACACTGTTATTCCTATTTTCATCCCTTATCCTCCCGCTTCTACTGAAGCAATCTACGTGCCACTCGACAAATGAGATTTGTAATCCACCTGATTACAGAGAGTTACCAAATTTCATAAGAAAGTTGGAACAGAACGGCGGGGAGTACAGTAGCAGTTTTGCGACCATAGGAGAGCAGACAGAGTCGCAGATATGCGACCATATCTGGTTTTATAAACGGCCGGATCTACCGTCCATTTCGGGGAGGGAGATACTATATTTTTTGAGTTTTCTAAAGAGTGTGCTTTTATGAATGCCGAGTTCTTTGGCAGCTGCAGACCTATTGTAGTTATGTTTTTTCAGCGCTTCGAGAATGCTCTCTTCCTCGGTCACCCGTACCGACTCACCTATCGAAGAATGGGGTTCGGTCTGCCCTGTATTTTCTTTTTTGAGCAGATAAGCCGGCAGATATGAAAGTCCTATCTCCCCTTCTGAACAGAGGACAAAACCATGCTCAATAATGTTTTCGAGTTCGCGGATATTGCCAGGGTAATCATGGGCTAACAGAACAGCCATTGCCTCTTTACTGACTCCGGATACTGATTTCCCCTTGAAGCGATTCATTTTCCTCACAAACCGTTCAACCAACAGCGGAATATCCTCCATTCGCTCCTGCAGGCGAGGAAGTTGAAAGCGGATAATATTTATCCTGTAAAAAAGATCCCGGCGAAATTCTCCACTCTGAACCATGTCTTCAAGATCCCGGTTCGTCGCGGCAATTATCCTGGCCTCCGTTTTAATTTTTTCCACGCTGCCTAAAGGCTGGAATTCTCTTTCCTCAAGAACTCGCAGCAACCGAACCTGGAAGGCAGAGCTGGTATCACCAATTTCGTCAAGGAAAATTGTACCTTTTCCTGACGCAGCAAAAAGCCCGGGCTTATCTTTGTCAGCACCGGTAAAGGCCCCGGCTTTGTAGCCAAAAAGTTCAGATTCAAGAAGGGTGTCCGGCAAGGCGCCGCAATTTATGGCAAGAAAAGGTTCATCCTTTCTTAAAGAGAGATTATGAACAGCTGAGGCCATCAGTTCTTTTCCCGTTCCGGTCTCCCCTTCAATAAGAACAGTGGAATCACTCTCTGCAACCCGTGGCAGAATAGTGAATATTTTTTTCATCGCCTTGCTGCGACTGACCATATCTCCGACCTGATAACTGCCGGTCAGCTCCCGTCGCAATTCTTCAACCAGGCTATGATCACGAAAAGTTTCCACCCCGCCCAGAATTTCTCCCCTCTCATTTTTCAACGGGGCAGTAGAAACTGAAATGGGAATACGCTTTTGCTGATTGTTGATAATATAGGTAGAACTGCTGACAAAGGACTTCCCTTCTTTCATGGTGCGCTTCAAGGCGCAGGCCCCTTCACACATGTTGGAGCGGAAAACCTCCCAGCAGTACCGCCCTATTGCCTCTTCCCGGGATGTTCCTGTTATCTCTTCAGCTGCCCGGTTAAAGGTCATGATCCGCCAATTATGATCAACGGTAAAGACGCCGTCTGAGATCGATTCCAGGATAATCTCATTTGCAGATTTGGCAATTTTGCCGGATTCCTTCATCTCTTCATACCACTATAAATTCTGTTTTTTATTCACAGCTTTAAGAACATATGGATATATATTATCAGCGATAATTTTATACCCGTCTCCATTTGGATGCAGCCCGTCTCCAAGAGTCAACTCGTTCTTCATTGCCACATCTTTCAGAAAAAATGGCATAAAGATGATATCAAATTCATTTTCAAATTTCGGGTAAATACTGTTAAATTTTTTAACATATGACGGTCCAAGGTTCAAAGTCATCTTCATCCCAGCCAGAACAGTAATCACTTCCGCCTCTTTTAACCGAAAAAGAATATCCCGGATGTTCTTTTCCACCATCTCAGGGTCAATACCGCGGAGCCCGTCATTGGCCCCGGTCTCCAGTATGACGATATCGGGATTGAGTCCAAGAACCCATCCAACACGGGACAGCAATCCACTGCTTGTCTCTGCACTTACTCCACTGTTCACCACCCGACAGTTATATCCATCAGACTTGAGTTTTTTGCCAAGGAGATCTGGATAACTTTCCTCTTCAGCAACACCGTAGCCGGCGGTAAGACTGTCCCCGACGGCAACTATTATTATCTCACCCTCATTATTGCTTTCAACCATCAACTCCTTTTCCTCTTCCTGACTGCAGCCTGTGCAGATAAGCATTATAAGACCTGCCGGGAATAATAGAATTCTCATTATCTTGTGTTTATTCATAATATGATGAACTCGTAAAAAGCTCCCTGCTCCGTCATTCCCGCGCAGGCGGGAGATAAGCGCAGACTTCGATCCAGAACGTATTGAAATAACTAGATTCCCGCCTGCGCGGGAATGACGAAACATTGGCTAAATGTAGTTATTACGACGCCATCAGTTCAGTTGGCGCAAAAACCGCCCAGGTTTCTTTTTCATAGCCGGTATTGAACCCAGCAAACCAATGGTGACAACAAATATTATAGTTAAACCAACCAGCCCCAGAGAGGCTCCCCAACCGGGCACATACGGTATTCCAAGAAAAAAATGACACAGGCTCCATGCCGCCACCTGGGCCATCACTATGGCAAAAACAGAACTCAACAGTCCAAGCAACAGATTTTCAAGGAAAAAAATTCGTAGGACAAAACGACTGTCCGCTCCCAGAATTTTATAATATACCGCCTCTTTTATTCGCTCAAACCGTGCAGCAAAAATGGAGCTGACGATAATCAAACCACCTGCCAGAATGGAAAAAGCAGCAAAGAAATTCACTATTTTACTGAGCTTTTGCATCATCCGGCCCATTTCTTTAGCGGCTTCTGCAATATTAATAGTACTTATATTGGGAAAGCTCTGCACTATCCTGTTTTCCAGAAAAGGTATCTCTTCACTTTCAACATGGAGAGCTGCAAAATACGTTTGAGGTGCCTCTCTCAAATATTTTCCCGGAAAAATAAAGTAGAAAAACGGATACAACATTGATCGGGTACGACTTCGTATGCTGCTGACCTCAACCTCCATCTTCACGCCCTGTATATTGAATTGAAGAATGTCTCCAACTTTCATATCCCCCATCTCCGCTACCGTATCAAGGAGCGAGACCTGAAGTACAGGTTCTCCTTTCACATCTTTTCGGAAAAGAGTATCTCCGGCTACGAGAATCTCATCTTCCAGTAGAGCATCCCTATAGGTCAGGTTAAACTCCCGTGCCAGATTGTCACGTCGCTTCTTCAATTCCCTGCCACGATTCACAGCTTTCCCGTTAATTGAAATCAACCTGGCCCTTATAACCGGATGGAGAGTGACCTTATCTCCAACAAGTTCCCGGAAAGCTTCCTGTTGATTTTTCTGAATATCGAGGCAGAAAAGTGTCGGCGCATCCGCCGGAAACGAATCTATATATGTGCCACGCAGATTATTCTCAACGAGGTAGATGATCAGCAGGAGAGAAAGGGGTATGGCAAGTGTCACCACAATTGACTGCGTAACATTGCCCGGCCGCAGAAGACTTCTCATAGCAAGCCTGGCCTCTGGACGCCTCCACTTAATTTTTGAAAGAAAATATAAAGTCAACCGTGTCACCTGAGTGACTATCAGTAAGAGCAGGAGAATTCCACCAAGAAAATAGAACCCCGTACTGACCTCCCCCAGATAACGAATCAGAAGAACGCACAATCCACTAAAACCCAACACTATACAGAGATAATAGGAAAAGGTTTTTTTCGCCCGGGAAGATTCACTTCTGAAAATTACCACAGGTTTGATATTATTAATCCGCCAGAGTGGCAGAAAGGTAAAAAACAAGACGACCATCAGTCCAATCATTACGCCCTCTGACAGGTCTGCAACAGAGGATCTGAAGACGATATCCTGCGGCAAAAAATCACTGAAAAGTACAGAAAGATACCCTTTGACCAGCAGGCCGGCTACTATTCCAAGAGCGATTCCAACCGCACTCAGGATAAGAACAAACAACAGATAGTGACGTAGCAGGTAGGCTCCGGTTGCACCAAATGATCTGATAATGGCAAAATTCTTTTCTTTGAGGCGCAGCATGGCAGAGAGTGAACTCTCAATACCCGTCCCGGCAAGCAGCAGGGTGCAAATTGAAATAAGAGATAAAAAGAAAAGAAGATTATCAAAAAAATGCTTTATTCCCGATCCCGCATCCCTGAAAGTCTCCACACGCTCCTGGCCAACCAGGCCCCTTTCCCGCAACTGGGCGGCAACAGTATTGACAGCAGTTGCATCAGCCATTTTAAGCAAAGTTTCATACGCTATCCGGCTTCCCTGTTTCACCAGATCCATACCGGCAAGATCCTTGTATGAAACCAGGACAGGTGGCCCGATATTGAAAAAGCGAACCGGTTTTGCAGACTCATAAAGGATTACATCTGCGATTTCAAAGAGACTTTTTCCTATCTGAAGTTGATCCCCGACAGCTATGCCAAGTCTGTCCAGAACTCCCTGCCCGACGACAATTTTCCCCGCACCAAGCACCTGGAAAAACTCTCTTCCAGATGCAAGATCAACCCTGCCATAGAGAGGATAGCCATTCTCCACTACCTTGATATTACATAAGAGTGATCCACTTTCATCACTCTTCCGGGCAACAGAATAAAATGCCCAGGTACGAACAGCAGTCGCCTTCTTTTCCTCCGTCAACTCCACAACAGCACGCTGCAGCCCCTCTGATAAATCATAATGTGAATGAAGGATTAGATCACCTCCATGGAGAGCCAGTGCATCACCGCTTATGGATCGATCTATATCCCGTCTGAAACTATTGACAGCGATGAGGGACACAAGGGACAAGGCCACGCAGAGAATGTAAATTGCCGCCTGTTTTTTTGAGTATAAAAGTTCCCGCAGCAGAAATCTTCCGTTAACCACTCTCTTCACTTTTCACCTTTCCACAGAAAGCCGGCCGTCATGCAGGTGAAAAATCCGGTCAGCATTCTCAGCGATAGCTTTATTATGCGTGGCCATCACAATAGTTGCATTTTTATCTTGATGTATCCTTCTGAGCAACTCAATTATGCCATCGCTGTTTACCGAATCGAGATTTCCAGTAGGTTCATCCGCAAAGATGATCTTAGGCTCATTCACCAGGGCCCGGCATATTGCAACCCGCTGCTTTTCCCCTCCTGACAGCTGCTCAGGGAAACTGTTCCATCTCAAACTGAGTCCTACACTTTCAAGAAGCCGTTCAGCCTTTTCCTTTGCCAGACGATCGCCCAGCAGTTCTGCGGGAAACATGATATTTTCAAGACTATTTAAGGAAGGTATCAGGTGAAAGGCCTGAAAGACAAAACCGGTCAGCTGATTCCGTACAGGTGCAAGCTGATCCTCCGTTAAGTCGGTGATATCCTGGCCATCAAGAATAATCCTTCCACCGCTTGGCCTGTCAAGACCTGAGAGAAGACTGAGCAATGTTGTCTTGCCACTGCCACTGCTGCCGGAAATAACAACAAATTCACCCTCCTGAACAGTAAGTGACACCGACTGAAGCACTTTTATCTTTTGCTCTCCAATGGAATACAACTTTGACAGATCCCTGGTTTCAAGAAGGGTTTCCACAATTATCTCCAATCATACGTTTTTCTCATTTTTTATCCTCCGGAGACAATAACCATCTCCACCCAGAAAACGAGGAAGTGATCACCAGGTTCTTCAAGGTTCACCCTTTTGAAGTTGCCAATCGCTGATACCGGATATACAATGGTTGCTTATGGAACTTGTCAATATCACATCTGAAATTCTACTCTTCCTGTTCTGTGTCGGTTTTGTCTCCGGACTGGTTGATTCCATTGCCGGGGGCGGCGGCCTGATAGCTCTTCCTGCTCTATTATTTATAGGACTACCTCCGCAGATGGCTCTTGGCACAAATAAGCTGCAGGGAAGTTTTGGCACATTTACTGCAGCCTGGAACTACATTAAAAAAGGGCCGGCGACATTGCGGGAGGCCGTCCCAGGCATATTCTTTACCCTGTTAGGAGCAACTTCAGGAACCCTGCTGATCCAATCGCTTGACTCTGCATTGATAAAACCGCTTATTCCTGTCCTGCTGTTACTTGTTTTCATATACACACTTTTCTCCGGGCATCTGGGAAAAGAAGACAGAGCCCCGAAGATGAATAAAAACATCTTCTATGCGTTGTTTGGAATCTGCCTGGGTTTTTATGATGGTTTTTTCGGTCCGGGTACCGGTTCTTTCTGGACTGTGGCTTTTATGTTTTTTGCCGGATTCAATATGACTAAAGCTACCGGATATACCAAAATCATGAACTTCACGAGTAATATAGTAGCCCTGTTCTGGTTTATTCTTGGTGGAAATGTTGTCTACTCGATAGGACTGACAATGGCTGCCGGCCAGGTGGTTGGAGCCCGAATCGGCTCAAACCTAGCCATAAAGAATGGAACCGGATTCATCAGGCCAATTTTCCTTACAGTTGTCCTCTTTACCATCATGCGCCTGGTCTATATGAACTATATCAGCATTACATGAAGAAGCCACCTCGTACAGAAGAAGGTACCACCACACGGCGGGCAACGGTCTCTCAGATGATGGGGCTTTTAAGTAGCACCTACAGAAAGCACCGCTGGCGTCTCCTGGCAGGATTTGCGGCTCTGCTCCTGGTTGATTTCCTGCAACTGATAATACCACGTATAATTAAATCCGGTGTCGATGGTCTGGCTTCCGACACAATCGGCAGACCTGAACTGCTGGAGCTTGGTATCCTGATCATCCTGATAGCCCTCTTTGTTGTAATCCTTCGTTTTACCTGGCGTTACCTTATTATTGGCTTCTCCCGTCTTCTAGAGAGAGATATCCGGAATCGCATCTTCAGCCATATTCTGAAAATGGATGGCCCTTTTTTTGAAAAACGGACCACCGGGGATCTTATGGCCCATTCCAGCAACGACCTGTCAGCTGTCCAGATGGCCTGCGGTATGGGGATGGTTGCTGCAGTAGATGCCCTGGTAATGCTGGTTGCCGCCATTGGGTTTATGTTAGCCATCCACCCGTTTCTTACATTTCTGGCTCTCCTGCCCATGCCTTTACTGGCAATCAGCACCCGCATTCTCTCAGGCAGGCTTCATAAACATTTTTCGGTGGTACAGGCTCAATTTTCCCTGCTGACAGAATTTTCCAGGTCTACCCTCGTTTCCATAGGTCTGATAAAATCGTACACCATGGAACAGTTTCAAACCAATAAGTTCGGTCACCTTGGACAACAGTATGTAAAGGCTAATCTGCGTGTTGCAAGAATCCAGGGGTTGATCAGCCCTATTGCTACCCTGGTAGGCAACACAGGAATGCTTGTGGTTCTTTTCTGGGGTGGTAAACTTGTCATTGAAGGCCAGATCACCCTGGGAGATTTTGTCGCCTTTATAATCTACCTGTATATGCTTATCTGGCCAGTGATGGCTATCGGCTGGGTAGCAAACCTGGTGCAGCGTGGAGCAACCTCACTTGGTCGAATCCATGACCTGGTGTCAAGCAGTGCTCTGGTACCAGATCCGGAGACAGGCCCCTCCGTTGGCAGCAATTACCAGGGATTTCGGCTGGAAAAATTGTCATTTTGCTATCCGTCAGCCGCACTTCCTGCTCTTAAAAACATTACTCTTGAATTTGGCCCCGGCA
>JAUVON010000306.1 GCA_030599175.1 Desulfobulbaceae bacterium
AGGTGAGTGGTTTGCCTGTAACCATTTTGATGTTATTCCGGATATAATTACCCTTGGCAAGGGGCTCGGAGGCGGTGTCATTGCACTTTCCGCCTTAGGAGTTAAAGAAACTCATTTCAATACAATCAAAGATAACAGCGGATCTTTTATGCATGGGGGAACCTTTTCCCACCACCCGGTTGCCGCAGCGGGAGGACTGGCTTTAATTGAAATTCTTGAACAGGAAAAACTTGTTCAAAAAGTGAAAACAGAGGGTGAAAAATTAGGGGCTTTACTGAAAGAATATTTACTAGACCTTCCCCAGGTTGGTGATATCCGGGGAAAGGGTTTTATGTGGGGCATTGAGATTGTTAAAGATAAAAGAACTAAAACCCCGTTTAAGCGGTCCTTAAAAACTGTGGAAGGCATCTGGAAACATCTTTTTGAGCAGGGGTATATAGTTTACACATCAACCGGACTTGCAGGGGCCAATGGCGATGCCCTCGTAATAGCACCTCCCTTTATCATCAGTAATGATGAGATGGAGATGCTTGTAAAAGCGATTAAATCAGCATTTCTGGATTTTTTCTAGGAGGCTGTCTGAGAATAGGCATTTATTCTCAAGTCGAGGCTTTTCAAAAAAATAAGCACAGGCCATCTAAAGCTTTGAATGACCTTTTTACGAGTTCATCAAAATTATGTAAGGTGCAGGATTTTTCTTGCCTCACCAGGGGTTGCTATTTCCCTGCCGATTATCTTACTCACCTGTGCAATACGAACTACAAGCTGTTCATTAGACGCCAGCTCATCTTTTCGAAAATAGATACAATCCTCCAACCCGACCCGTGTATGACCACCCATGGCGATGGCATGAACACACATTGGCAACTGAAAGGCGCCTATTCCTGATACAGTCCAGGTTGCTTCCCGAGGAATACTGTTTTTCAGGTGTACTAAATTCTCAATTGTAGCCGGAATAGCTCCTTTTAAACCCATGACAAAATTGAAATGCAAGGGATGTGCCATCAACCCCTGATCCGCTAGATTCAGACCATTTTGAATCATGCTGACATCAAAAACTTCGATTTCGGGTCTAATTTTATAGGTTTTCATATCGGTTGCCAGTGCTTTAATGAGGTCCGGACTATTGGCATAGACGGATGATGGAAAGTTGACGGAGCCGGTGGTCAAACTCGCCATTTCAGGTTCTAAGGACAGCCTTTCACTCCGTTTTTCATATTCCATACCAGCTCTTCCGCCGGTGGAAATCTGAATGATCAGGTCTGTTTCCTGCTTTAAACCTTGATAGATTTCTTTAAAAATATGGAAATCTGTTGATGGCGTTTCATCAACAGGGTTGCGGGCATGGATATGAATGATGGATGCACCTGATTTCTCACATAAAATTCCTTCCTGGATAATTTCATCAGGACGAATTGGTATATGCGGGGTATGTTTTTTGGTGGGGATAGAGCCTGTTGGGGCAATAGTAATAATGAGTTTCGTCATGGGCATATCCTCGTGTTAAGGAAGATCTATTTAAGGACCTTGATGTTTCCAGCCATGGAGGCCCCAGAGGAGTGAAAGCAGGCCAAGTACGGTCAGACAGGCGGCTGTCCAGGCAACCCAGGTGATGCCCCCGACCTTCCATAAAGCTGCACCTGTAAGAATACCGATCATCCTGCCTACACCGGAGGTGGCATAAAACCCTGCCATCATGGTTGCCCGGGCCCGGGGCATAATCTCAGTGCTCAGAGAAAAACTGCAGACCATCGACAGTTCAAAGGAGAGAAAGACCATGAACATGCCGGCCAGTGCCAGGGGAAGGGTCTGACCGACAAAAGGCAGCAGGCTGTAGGATATGACAGCCAGCACAAGTCCCATGATTACTGCCCGTTTCAACCCCAGCCGATCTGCAAAAAGAGCCGTCAGCGATTCACCGCAGAGCTCAGCTGCGCCGATTGCCACAGTACTGAAGCCGAGGGTGAGCAGTGTGACATGAAAAGCCTGCTCAAGCCAAATCCCATAGACAACAAAGAGACTGTCATTGGCGATTGAAATCCAGAAGCCGAAGCCAAGCATCCCCGCAGCCGGACGGATCTTTATCAGCTGCTTCAGGGACGAGAACAATCCTCTACTGCTCTTCACAGAATCGTTACTCTTCTTGTCTGCCGGAATAATCCGGTTTATGCTTACCCAGCCAACCAGTCCGAAAAGTGAAAGAAGATAGAAGGAGAAGTTCAGACCAGCCTGATCGATCACCAGACCAAGAAGTGGAATACCTATCAGAGTGCTGCCTGCCCACGACATTTCGACGACACCTATCACCCTGCCACGCCGATGAAATGGTACATTATGACCGATAAATGCCTGCACAGCGGGATCAAAAATTGTTTTGCCGAAACTTGCCACCAGTATACCGAGAAAGACTACCCAGTAGAGAGGGAAAATACCACAGAGCAACATGCCGACAAATAAAAGCGCCATCCCGGATTTCATCATGGCCCGGTACCCAAATCGATCAGCCAAAGGCCCGCAGAAAAGTCCCAGAATGGAAGTAAACTGGCCTGCTGCAATAATAGTGGTAATGGCCGTCAAAGGGACCTCGAGCCCACGACTGAGGACGGGGGCAAAGGGGTAGACAAAACGACGGCCAGTATTGATCAGCAGCTTAAACAAGGCCAGAGCAATAACCTGTTTAAACAGGGGCGCTTCTTTAGTCTGTGGTTGTTGGGACAATTCCGGCGTGGTCAATCTCTTTCCCTGGGCAAATTGAAAATAATTTTCCGAGACTGCAGTAACTTACCGACCCAGGCGATGAACAAGCCATTTCCAGGGGAAAAGCATTGAAACATGTTTCTGGTAGAGTCGGTAGCTTTCACCATATTCTGCCATGATCTTCTTCTCCTCCAGCAATGTCCCTGCAATAAGGTAAACACTCAAGATAGAAGAGATGATTATGGTTGCTGCAGTATAAGTGGGTAGAGCTGACCAGACAAGCAGCAGAGAACCCGCATACCAGGGATGGCGGATAAGTCCAAAGGCACCTGTCTGGGCAAACATCTTCTTATCATTCAGGAGACCATTACTTTTACCGGTTTGCAGCTGTTTTATCCCCAGAAAATAGTCAAGAGCATATTTCTTCGCCCCTTCTCTGAAAAGAATAAAAGCCAGAAGGAGGAAAGCAAATCTGAGCACCTGCCAGGTACCTTCCCACCTGAAAACTGCAGCACTTTCAAATGACATCGTATAGTAAAGCAGGGGGATCAGAGATACCAGGGAAAAACTATTATAAAAAATTCGATACCAGCGGTCAGATCCCGGGAACCTGGATCGCATTAAACTTGTTACTGAAGGAGTAATCAAAAGGCTGTGCACTGCACACCATCCACCCCATGCGGCTGCTAATAATAGATAGTCCATTTCGATATATTCTCTGACTCTAAGGTATTTATTGCGTTGCTCGTATCAATGTAGGACACAACGTTACTGTAATCAAGTCAATTGCATCGGTCCCCTGGAGATTGCCAAGCCTCTGCTGCTCTGGGTTAATTACGGGTTGATGGCAGGATTCTTTTTCCTGGTGGGATTGGAGCTGAAAAGGGAACTGCTGGTTGGCGAGCTGTCGGACAGATCAAAGCTCATACTCCCCGCTGTTGGCGCCATCGGCGGTATGCTTGTCCCCTCTCTTATTTATGCGGCAATGAATTATCAGGATCCTGTTGCCCTGAGAGGCTGGGCGTTCCCTGCAGCCACTGATATTGCATTTGCTCTG
>JAUVON010000113.1 GCA_030599175.1 Desulfobulbaceae bacterium
ACTGCGGGGAAATTTTGAAGGGAATACTAAAAGAGCTTTTTTCCGAGTTAGAGGAAAAGAGTTCCGGATAAAAGAAATGTATCAGGATGGAATTTCTTATAAATCTTATAACGAGATAGGGAGGCAAGGCGAAAGATACCTCATATTGTGCAAAAAATCCCCCAACCTTGGAAATCAAAATAAAGAAAAGAAGTGTGCGTAATCAGCCGGATGGTGAAATAAATTACCCGATGAAATTGCCAAGTTTGATATATTGTGCGTCCATGATTTCTTTTTCACGGGATCCCGAGATAACTACGTTGGGGTCGGGCACAAAGTCAAGGTCTTCGTTTCCTCTTTCGTAAGGGACGGAATTAAGGATGACCTTCATTGCATTCAGACGGGCGTCGAATTTATTGTTAGAACGGATAATGATCCAGGGTGCGATGTTTGTATGAGTCTTTTTCAGCATTTCATATTTTTGGTTAGTGAAGTCATCCCATCGATCCTGAGCCTGGACATCAATTTCCGAGAGTTTCCACTGCCTGAGCGGGTCGGTTTTCCGTCTGGTAAATCGCCTGGCCTGCTCTTCATAGGTTACGGAGAAATAGAGCTTAACCAGTATGGTGCCCTGCCGCACCAGATCTTTTTCAAAACCGATAACTCCCTGCATAAAATGCTTATATTCCTCAGGAGTACAAAAGTCAAAAACCGGCTCGACAACAGCACGATTATACCAACTTCGATCAAAGAGAACGACCTCACCACCTCTGGGCAATTGTGCTATATATTTCTGAAAAAACCACTGTGTTTTTTCCCGATCAGTTGGTTTACCCAAGGCAACAACCCGGTAATGCTTTTCGTTCATATAACGGGTAACACGGCGAATAGTTCCACCTTTACCAGCAGCATCTCGTCCTTCAAATAAAATTATCATCCTTCGGCCTTTGCTTTCAAGGCCTTTCTGCATTCTTATTAGTTCTGCCTGGTAAGGTTTCAGGGCCTCCTCGCGGTAATAGCGCCTGATAGCCTTTCTCTGAAATTTATTCAGGCTTGGAGCACCTTTTTTCAATTGCTTATAGTCTTTCAGAAAATCTTTCAGAAAAATTTCTTTGTTCTTAAACTGGATAGTTTCCGGATTTTTCGGTTTTTTAATTTTTGTTTTCTTTTGGGCTGTTTCTGTTTTGGTTATTTTTTGGGGTTGCGAACAAGAGGGCTTAGTAATCGCTTTTTGTTTATTTTTGGCTTTGCCAGTGGGAGATTTCTTCTTGTTGGGATTACCTTTTTTCTCTGTCATGGCTCATCTTCTCCTGTTATTCAATTATTATGACCCAATACTACAAAATAACTGTGTCTGTTTATTCTTACTAACCCGACTAGTCGGAAAACTTTCAGTCTCGCTGGATAAGTACCTTGAAAGTAAATGGAATAGCATAATTTCAAAATATATTCCTTGGTTTCTTGTTTTTTATGACAGAAGTTCAGGAGTAAGGTACTAAAACCTTTTGTAATAAACACTATCATTTAGAATAGACAGAATGTCAATGTTTGAAAATGTATGGGTGACAATCTCGTAAAAAGGTCACTCGATGTCTACGCTTATCGGAAGTTACAGATGGCTAAGTTAAAAAGTTCGATATTCGAGGCGTAGTGTTTTTCTCAGGCCCTCAACAATACATATGGTATGTTGAGGTTCTGAGAAAAACCTGCAACGAAGGAGATCGGACTTTTTACGACGCCATCACATATCAATACCCGGCCAACAGTTAGTTGCGCAACGGTTTGCCTCTCTTCAGCATATGCTGTATACGCTCTGCTGTTTTCTTATTTCCTGCAAGTTTAAGGAAGTTTTCTCTTTCAAGCTTCAGCAGGTAATCCTCTGAAATCAGAGTTCCGGGATTCACATCACCACCACACATAACCTGGGCAATGATTGTACCCATCTCCATCTCATATTCAGTTATAAAATTACCCATCTTCATGTTCCAGAGCTGGCTCTTGATGGCAGATGCAATGCCGCGGCCGGGAGCAGGAAGATTTTCGGCCCGCCGTTTTGGTCGATAATTAACTGCCAGGGCCAGAACTTTCTGCTTGGCATCAGTTATCAACTGATCGATATCCATGGTGATCGAATCACCATTTCTCATATAACCCATGGGAGCCAGTTCTGTTGCGCCCATAGAGACCTTGGCCATCGCTATCTGCTCAAAATTCTTAACAATAAATGGCTGCACATCGGTTTTATACTGCTGTGCCAGCTCAATGGCACGCATACTCATCTCTTTGGTCCCACCACCACCGGGCAGAAGGCCGACACCAATCTCCACAAGACCCATATAAGTCTCAGCATAAGCGTTGATCGAATCGGCATGGAGACAGAACTCAGCACCGCCGCCAAGGGTCATATTAAAAGGAGCAGTAACCACGGGAACCTTTGCATATTTCACTGCCATGGTAGCCTTCTGGAAAGCCCGAAGTACCATATTAATGTCATCATATGCACCCTCTGCCATGGCCACAGCCATCATCATCAGGTTGGCCCCAACTGAGAAATTCGCCCCACGGTTACCAATAACCAGGCCGACGCCCTCGTTCTCCGCACGTTTGATGGCCTTATGGGTCATAGTCAGAATGTCACCGCTGATGGCATTCATCTTTGAATGAAATTCAAAGCCAAAGACACCATCCCCAAGGTCTATCACCGAACAGTTGGCATTTTTCTCAACGACCTTGCCGCCTTTTTTAAGGATCTCCAGTTGAACCTGTCCTTCTTTCACCGGCACGGCTACATACTCACCCTTCAGCAGATCGTAGTATTCTTTTGTTCCTGCTTCGTTAAAGCGGTAGAAGGATTCTACTGCTTTCAAGTTCTCCGGTACTGCGACTCCATCCTTTTCAGCCCGCTTTACAAAATTCTGTACACCAATGGCATCGAACATTTCAAAGGGACCGATTTCCCAGTTAAACCCCCAGCGCATTGCATTATCAACATTAACCACATCGTCAGCAATCTCCGGGATTCTATTCACCGCGTAAATCAGGGTATCACGGATCGACTTCCAGGCGAACTCTGCACCCTTGTCACTGCCGGAGACAACCATTTTCACTTTCTGGCCGGGGTCATCAACCTGCTTGACCGCCAGTAGTGACGGGAACTTTGGCTTGGCAAGAGGAACATACTCACCACTGCTATAGTCAAGATAGAAGATCTTCCGCTTGCCCTCCACCATCTCTTTTTTGTAGAACCCCTGCCTGGTCTTATTCCCCAACTGACCTTTATCTATCATCGTTTTAATAAAATCAGGCAGCTTGAAGACTTCGCGTTCCTCATCATCCGGAAGAAGATCATGGGAGTTGGTGGCAACGTGAGCCAGAGTATCCAGACCGACAAGATCGGCAGTACGAAAAGCTGCACTTTTGGGCCGGGCTGTTGCAGGGCCTGCGACCGCATCCACCTCCTCCACAGTCATACCCAGTTCAGTCATATGCTGGATACCTTTAAAGATAGCGTATGTACCGATTCGATTGGCAATAAAGTTTGTGGTATCCTTTGCATAGACAATTCCCTTGCCAAGCCGACGAGCGATGAAATCCGCTAATCCCTTCATAACCTCGGGATCAGTATCTTTGCATGGGACAAGTTCCATCAGACGCATATAACGGGGTGGGTTAAAGAAGTGGGTTGCCAGAAAATTCTTTCTCACATCATCCGGAAGCACCTCTGACATCTCATTTACCGACAAACCGCTGGTATTGGTGGTAAGAATTGCTCCCGGTGCCAGATGAGGAATAAGTTTCTTCAAAAGGTCAAGTTTGATGGGCATATATTCAACAACAACCTCAATTATCCAGTCACACTCTTTCAGTTTCTCAAGGTCATCTTCGAAATTACCAACATCTATCTGTCCCGCGAAATCAGTGAGGTAAAATGGTGCTGGTTTCATTTTCAACATCCCTTTCAAACCGCTTTCGGCAATACGATTGCGTACAGCAGGGCTGTCCAGAGTTAACCCCTGTGCCTCCTCCTTCTTGTCAAGTTCCTTCGGTACAATGTCAAGCAAAAGGATTTCCAATCCCGCATTGGCCAGATGAGCCGCTATAGTCGCGCCCATAACCCCGGCGCCAAGTACGGCTACGCGATTAATCTGGTTCATATTTTTCCTCCGTTGTTTTTGTTCTGCGGGTCTATAACCCCGTTGCCACTGGTGAGATAAAGATCATCAACCAGTTGTTTGTATTTTTCATAAATAATCTTACGCTTCATCTTCAGAGTAGGAGTCAGCTCACCTCCTTCAATTGAAAAATCTACGGGTACGATGCCAAAATATTTAATTGTCTCATACGATGGGAGATCCCTGTTCATACGCTCGATACGATCTGCATAAAGTTCTTTTATCCTGCTGTGATTCACCAGTTCTGCCATATCAATATAGTCCAGCTTCTCATCACGGGCCAAATCAATCAATCGTTCAATATTGGGTGTAAGCAATGCCACCAGGTATGGTTTACGATCTCCGAACACAATAGCCTGGGAAATATATTTATCCAGTTTGAGCTTGTTTTCCAGTGGTTGCGGCGCAATATTTTTGCCACCGGCGGTAACGATGATCTCCTTCTTCCTGTCAACAATATAGACAAACCCTTCATCATCTATTCTGGCAATATCACCGGTCTTAAACCAGCCGTCAACCATGACCTCGGCGGTAGCTTCATCATCCTTATAATACCCCTTCATCACCTGAGGCCCTCTGACCACAAGTTCACCATCACTTTCAAATCTGATCTCGGTCTCTTTGAAGACTTTGCCCACCGAATCAAAACGGACTTCCCCAGCACTGCTGAGAGTTATTCCCGGGCTTGTCTCGGTCAAACCGTAACCGTTATAGACGGGAATGCCGATAATCCACATGAACTCATTGATGGTCTTATCAAGGGGTGCCCCCCCGCAAAGGAAATATTTCAGTCTGCCGCCAAAGCGATCACGAATTTTCTTAAATACCAGCCTGTCAAAAAACTTATATTTAAACTCAAGTGATCCAAGTTCTTCCCCGGTCACATATTTCTTATTCACATACTCACGACCTACTTCCACAGCCTTATGAAAGAGTCTTTTTTTCAGAGGGCTCGCCTGGTGAACATTTTCATAAATTCTGGAATAAATCTTCTCAAACAGCCGCGGCACACTGACCATATTGGTTGGTCGAATCTCCACCATGTTCTCCATCACCTTTGCTGCCTCTTCTGCAAAGGCAAGATGATTACCGTTAAGGAGTGTTACATAATAACCGGCAGTCCGTTCAAGCACGTGACTCAAGGGAAGAAAACTGAGAGTTGTCTGCTCTCGTTGTGGGATACCAAGCTGATTCAGACCATGCTCGGCATTTATCATTATGTTGTGCTGGGTCAGCAGCACACCTTTAGGCACGCCTGTTGTTCCTGAGGTGTAGATTACGGTGATCAGGTCATCATGACTGATCTCTTCAATCTGCCGTTCTATCTGATCCTGATCCTCTTTAGAGAGCGGCGTTGAAACCTCTGAAAGTTGATACTGGGTATAGACAGGAAACAGACGATCACCCATAAAACGCTCATAGGATATGACAAGCTCTACTCCGGGAATTTCATCTCTGATAGAGAGCAATTTTTCATACTGGCCCCTGGTTGAAACAAAAACAATTTTTGCACCACAATGATTTATGATATATGCAGCCTGCTTCCCTGTATTTGTTGCATAGATGGGGACAGTGACCCCACCTGCACTCTGAATACCAAAATCAGAAATGGCCCACCCCAGACGATTCTCAGAAAAAATTACAACTCTGTCCCCCCGTTTCACCCCCGCCTTGCCGAGTCCCCTGGCAAGCAAAAGAACCCGTTCATAAAACTCCTCATAGGTAAGAGACAAAAATGTGCCACGTTTTTTATAACTGATAGCAGTTTTCTTACTGTACTTGTCAGCATTGTCTTTCAGTATGGCCGGGATTGATTTGTACGACATGACATCCATAATTCCTCCTCTCAACAAAGAATATTCATCCTGACAGTATTTAGTGACGTTTACGTTAGATGTAAACAAACCATTCCAATTATAAGATTTTGCCTAATCATTCAAGTGTCACATTTTGATTATATCTTACCTTAACGTTTAAGTCAATATCAAAAACAAATGTTTCATGCGCCCAGATTATCTGTTATAGTGGGCGGCAAATTTCACTTATAAATCCAAAGGAGAACAAAATTATGAAGGAAGTTGTGATAGTTAGTGGCTCCAGAACGGCGGTTGGTACATTTGGTGGTTCTCTGAAGAATGTCTCCGCCATCGACCTTGGCTCCGTTGTGATGAAAGATGTTTTACGTAAAGTAGCACTTCGTCCCGCAACAAATGAAACCATTACCGCCCTGGCACCGGAGAAATTACAGGATCAGGGTATGACTGAAATCGAAACAGCGGCCTATGACTGGGATGACACCCTGAAACCTGTTGTCATCGATGAAGTTATAATGGGCAATGTCCTGCAGGCAGGCCAAGGCCAGAACCCGGCCAGACAGGCCATGATCCGCGCAGGGTATCTAAAGGAAACCCCTGCTTATACAATCAACAAGATATGCGGTTCCGGCCTGAAAGCCATAGCCCTCGGTGCAGCCTCAATCATGACAGGCGAGGCCGAGGTTGTTGTTGCCGGAGGACAGGAATCCATGAGCAACGCCCCAATGGCACTACCTAAAGCCAGATGGGGCTACAGAATGGAACTCACCGGAGTTGGTGAAGTCCGCGATCTGATGGTTTATGACGGATTATATGAGATTTTTTATGGATATCATATGGGTGTCACCGCAGAAAACATCGTTGCGAAATATGATATCAGCCGCAAGGAGCAGGATGAACTCGCCGTGCTCAGTCATAACCGTGCATTTGCAGCTGTACAGAACGGTACTTTTAAAGATGAAATCGTCGACGTGCTGATAAAGAATCGGAGAGGCGACATAATTGTCAACACCGATGAACGGCCAATGGAAACGGATATGGAGAAGATGTCCAAATTACGCCCTGTATTCAAAAAAGACGGCTCCGTAACCGCTGGAAATGCCTCCGGTATCAACGATGGCGGCGCAGCAGTCCTGATGATGAGTCGGGAAAAAGCTGATGAACTCGGCCTCACTCCGATTGTTTCCATCGAATCATTTGGTGCAGGCGGTCTAGATCCTGCGTATATGGGCCTTGGCCCGGTACCGGCGATAAAAAAAGTGCTGAAAAAAACCGGTTTAGCAATCAATGATATCGAGATGATTGAGCTTAACGAAGCCTTTGCCGCCCAGGCTATCGGCTGCATGAGGGAACTGGGAATCGCAACAGACAGACCCAATGAACTTGGTAGCGGCATCTCACTTGGCCACCCGATCGGCTGCACCGGTGCACGCCAGATGGTTACAGGCATGTACCAGATGGAGAGGAAAAACTATGGTACGGGCCTCATCTCCATGTGCATAGGCGGCGGCATGGGTATGGCAATGGTTATAAGACGGTAGCGATCCTAACTACTTTGAAGAGAAATATCAGGGCTGGAACCCTGATATTTCTCGCAACAGTTACGTATTAATTACTCTTGCTGTTCAATTTCCAGTCATATTTAAGGAAATCAATCTTAATCCCACCAGCTCTCACTTTCTCCGCCGTCTTTTCATCAAGACCAAGGGCCTGATCATAACTCGCCAAAAACTGGCCCAGGGACTGGAATCCAAGCCATCCCTTCTCAAAATCCTGCCGATACCATTTAAAAAGTGAGGAAACCTCAAGAACATGGTTCTTCAGCCGATTTCTCTCTCTATCTGCAAGGAAAAACTCACTCGCCTCGGCCAGCTGGTTCTGCAGTTTTTCTCCTGTATAGGCCTCTGATCGTAGCGACGGACAACCGATACTTGCGCAATTGACAGCAAAATGAAT